>JAKAXI010000300.1 GCA_021816665.1 Bacillota bacterium
GTATGAGACGAGGCTGGCCCAATCGGGTCAGCCTCGTTCGATTTTCTTCCTAGATAGGTGAGGTGTACTAGCCTCGACCCCTTCCTCATATCCATGTTTGGGAGGGGGGACAGCCATGCGCACATTCGGAAGCCGATTCAAGCAGGCTGCAACGGAGTGGTTTGCCCTGCCGCCTGACACACTGCTCGATGTGTCGCGGTTGACGTGCTTGGACGCAAACGAACTCACGCTCTACAACGTGGAGTCGCTGATGAATGTCTCTGACACCGAACTTGTCGCGGACCTCGGCCCGCACGCAGTGCGCGTGGAGGGAACCGGGTTTACAGTCACGTTGGTAGCCGGAAAGGAAGTTCATCTGAAAGGCGATATCTTACGCATTACGTACGACAAACGCGGGGGACCCAGGGCATGAGCGGCCGCGTGTCTCTATGGCTGTCTGGGAGCCTCTGTGTCCGCTTGTCTGGTACAGCCTGTTCACAAGTTGTCAGTGCCCTCCACCAATCTAGCATCCCTCTCTACGACGTCCGCGTGGAGGGGACCACGTGCACGCTTGAAATCGCCTTACCGCATTTCTCGGCACTATACCGCGTGTGTCGTCGGCACCGCGTGAAAATACGGTTTTTGGAACGGCGGGGTCTCCCGTTTGTGGCGCGTGTACTTTTGCGCAGAAAGTTCTTGGTCGGCGGTGCCGGTGCATTCATCGTCCTGCTTGTCGCCGCGAGTTCCATGGTGTGGCAAGTGTCAGTCGTTGGCGCAAACCCGGATCAGATCCAAACTGTGCTCGCCGCTGCTCGGGAAAGCGGTCTGTACCCTGGCGTGTGGAAGCATCGACTAAGAGACGTTAACGACATTCAGCGTGCACTGCTTGCCAAGCTGCCTGGCGCGATCTGGGTAGGGGTGCGCGTCGTCGGAGTCAAGGCAGAGATTGAAGTGGTCGAGAAGATCCCGGGTGTCACCGCGCAGAGTGCAACCCCTAGCGACATCCGTGTCACGAAGCCTGGCGTGATTCAACGCGTCATCGCTGAACGCGGCGTCGCGCTTGTCCACCCCGGGCAAGCTGTTGTGCCAGGGCAAATCGCCATTTCGGGAAACCTGGGTGATGGGACCAAACAAGTCGCCGCTCGAGGTGAAGTACTTGCGGAAGTGTGGTACAAGTCGACAGTGGAAGTGCCTCTAACAGTGCGCCCAGCGGGCCTGACAGGCGCTTCAGTCACACGCGACTACCTGACCACAGGAGGCTTCCACGTACGTGTGTGGGGCTGGTCAGAACCAGGCTATAAAAACGCAGTAGCTCGCGATACCGAAACAGATTGGCACATTGGCCGTTGGCGTTTGCCCATCCAATGGCAGCAAGTACAACTGCAACAAGTTGTGCCACAGGTCTGGCAACGCTCGGTTACACAGGCTGAACTAGTGGCACTGGACATGGCCCGTGCGGACGTCCGCCGGCAAGCCGGAAAGACGGGCGTTGTCCTCGGGCAAACTGTTTTACACCGACAAGTTTCGCGTGGTAATCTATATGAAACAGTTATGACGCGAACGGAAGAGGACATCGGCGCCCCAGCAGCCATGGCCCCTTTGCAGCCGAACGAGCAAACCCCGTAGCAGGGAAACTCCCATCGGCTGTAATCAACGCGCTTCTGGACAAACCGTGAAGGAGTGGGTGAGCGCTTGACAAAGGACGAAGTGGTCCGCAAGTGGTCTTTTGCCAACAACGATGAGGCGAAGGCCGTGCTAGGACCCAACGACACCTTACTCGGGCTGCTCGATGACAGCTTTGATGCGAAAGTCACGACGCGCGGCACAGAGGTGTCATTTTATGGGGGAGAGGCCGAGGTTGACCAAATGATCGGCATCCTCCGGACTGTCACGCAGCTCTCTCAATTGGGTATGCAGTTGTCCGACAATGATTATCGGTACGCAATTGACCTCGCCAAGCGGGATGAGCTCGGCGAGTTCGTCGCTATGTACACAGCTGAAGTCGCAACGACGCATAAGGGGAAACCAGTTAGGGTCAAGACGCTCGGGCAGCGTCACTATGTGGATTTGATTCGCAAGCACGACATCGTGTTCGGAGTGGGCCCTGCCGGTACAGGCAAGACCTACTTGGCGGTGGCGATGGCTGTGATGGCGCTGAAACGCGGCGAAGTCAAACGGATTGTGTTGACGCGGCCCGCCGTCGAAGCTGGCGAAAATCTCGGATTTTTGCCTGGTGACCTGCAAGAGAAAGTCGATCCTTACTTGCGTCCACTGTACGACGCACTGTATGACGTGTACGGACTTGAACAAGTGCAGCGAGCACTGGAACGTGGGAACATTGAAGTGGCTCCGCTTGCCTATATGCGCGGCCGAACGCTAGATGATTCGTTTGTGATTCTTGACGAGGCGCAGAATACTACGCCAGAGCAAATGAAAATGTTCTTGACGAGACTTGGATTTGGCTCGAAGATGGTCATCACGGGCGACGTGACACAGATCGACCTGCCGTCCGGACGGCAATCCGGACTGATTGAGGCGACGCGCATCCTGCGGAATATCAGCGAGATCGCGTTTCAGTTTTTCTCAGAGCAGGACGTGGTGCGACATCACTTGGTGAGGAAGATCATCGAGGCGTACGAAGGCGTTTCACAGACACAGGCTTTTGTGTAAGGGGTTATCGGGATGTTTGCAAGGTGGACTCAAATACTGCGCCAGTGGATGGACGACCCCAGGTTTCGGGAGAACCGCCGCGTGCGCGTCGGGATCTACGTTGGCCTTGGCATCGCCATGTTCGCGCTCCTCGTCGGTAGCGTTCTCCCGCCGAGATATCAGTTTCAGGTGGGCCAAACGAGTCCTGTGACGATTGTTGCGCCTGTCACCGCAGTAGATACAGAGGCGACTTTACAAGCACAACAGGCCGCAATGGACCGCGTGACGAAGCAGTACGTGCAGTCTCCGTCTGTGGAAACGACAGCGGAGAACCAATTGACCAGTCTGTTTCAAGTGCTTGGCCAGTTGTCTACAGACAAGCAACTCAGTTCTTCAGACAAACTGGCCAGTCTGACGGCCTCAGCACCCAAAGGAATCACTTCATCGACGCTCTCGACGCTGCTTGCCATGAGCCCCCAACAGCAGGGGGTTATTCAGAGTGTGTCACAACGGATCGTTCACGATCGGAA
>JAKAXI010000301.1 GCA_021816665.1 Bacillota bacterium
CGAAGTGGGCTGTGGCGACATTCCTGTTTGAATTAGCACTGATCGTGATCAGCGGCATTTTTATGCTTGTCGCTAAGCACGGCCAAATCGAGTGGCAGTCGTTTAGTCCTGCACATGTGACTGGAGGGGTCAAGGGACTCGGTCTGGCTTTCCCACTTGCGGTATTCATGTTCATCGGCGTAGGAAACCCAGCTCCGATGGTGGAGGAGACGCGCAATCCCCGGCGCTCAGTCCCGCTCGCTATGCTCACCAGTACGGTCTTTGTCACAGTGCTGTACCTGTTCATGGCACTCGTCACGATCACGGCCTTTGGCGGTAACATGCACGCTCTCGACAACAGTTCAGTTCCCTATGTGGATGCTGGGCAAAAAGTCATGGGCGGTGCGTTAATTCTCGTCTATTTGGCAGGTTTCACCAGCACATTTGCTTCGCTGATTGGAGCTACGAACGGCCAGACACGCATGATCTTCAGCGCAGCGCGCGAAGGCATGCTACCCAAGGCGTTGGCCAAGACGGGTCGTCGTCAGACCCCATGGGCTGCGATTGTATTTTACATGTCAGCCGCCATGGTCATTATTTTGATTTGGGGCGCGTTTGCTTCACCACTTGATGTCGCAGGGTTGGTGGCTACGCTTGGCACAATTCCTGTGGCGCTTGTGTATCTCGTGTTGAACATCGCCTTGCCTGTGTACTATGTTCGTCACCACCGCGACAAGATCAGAGTGTGGAGGCACTTCGTATTTCCACTCCTCGGAACGGCAGCGATGATTATGCCGTTTTGGGGGCTAATTCAGCCTGGTCAGCCGTCACCGTTCAATCTGTTCCCGTACATTGTTCTCGTATGGCTGATTTTTGCGGCCATTTACGCGGTGATTGTCAATAAACGCGACCCGAGCTTGAAGGAACGGGTTGGCAGCATTCTGGCGGAGGATTAAGCATTCCGCGCCATCCCAGCCACTAGACAGATATGTAGGCTGTCCCGGTTTGGAACTTCGGTTCTGACCGGGACAGGTCTATTTAGACTATTTGGAATGGTGCGGTTTAACCTGCCAATATTAGTTGCCGATTGTTCAGAATGCATATACGATAAGGTTTGATTGCACCATGGGGACGAAAAAGGGGGAGTTGTGGTGACGGAAGTAGGAACGCAACAGCAAGAGGTGATTGTGGTCGGTGCGGGCCCGGTCGGGCTTACGGCAGCGCTGGCAATTCGCAGCCACAACATCCCAGTCACTGTCATTGAAGCCGAACCGCAAGGCCGAGTGCGGCCAGGAAGCCGCGCGATCTTTTTTCACAATGCGACACTGAAGTTACTGGAGGGCTTGCGACCAGGACTGGGCCACGCGTTCGCTGCACAAGGCATCATCTGGGGCACGAAGCGCACGCTCTACAAAGGCAAGGAAGTATACGTCAGGCACTATCCAGCTCCTACGCCCGGCGAACTTCCTCACTTTACGAGCCTGCACCAGTCTGTCATCGAGAGGATTTTGTATGAAACCTGTGTCGAGGCGGGAGTTGAGTTTGTCTGGAACTCACCGGTTTCGTCTGTCGAAACTTCAGAGACAGGCGTAGTGGTCGAAACGGAGACTGGGGTGTGGACTGCCAAGTACGTGATTGGTGCGGATGGGGCGCGGTCAGTCGTGCGACAGTCTTTAGGCATCGAACTCGAGGGGCCACGGTCGCACGACACGTTTGTCGTCGTTGACGTGCAGGAAGATGTGGAGAATCCGCTTCCAATTGAGCGCATTTTTCACTATCAGAACCCCGCCATGGCGGGGCGCAACGTACTGTACGTACCGTTCCAAGGTGGTTGGCGTGTTGACCTGCAACTGCTCGAAGGCGACGACGAGGAGACCTACGCGTCACTGGAAGGCGTCAAAAAGTGGCTGCCGAGGGTACTGGACGCCAAGTACGCTGACCGAGTTACTTGGGTCTCCGCATACCGCTTCTATCAGGTGGTGGCAAAGTCATTTACCGATACGAACCGCCGCGTTTTATTAGCGGGCGAGGCGGCGCACTTGTTTGCCCCGTTCGGAGCCCGCGGTTTCAACTCCGGTGTCCCAGATGTCGTGTTGGCTGCGCGATCCATAGCGACCGCTCTGCAAACGGATGATCAGTCTGTCGCGAACGCAGCCGTACTGGCTGCGGCCGATGAGCGACAATTCGCCGCAAGTTACAATCGTGACTGCGCAGGAATCGCCCTCGAGCATCTTCAGGGAAGTTCACCGGAGATGAATACCAAGCGAGAGGTAGCAGCATCTCTGGCAAGTATTGTGCCCAGCCTTGGCCGATGGTTAGATGAGGGGCCGTACGGTCCAAAAGTGAACCACGCCCGAATGAGTACAAAGTACTGAGCTATCGATGGTGGCAACGCCTGTGAAGGGGAGGTAGAAGGATGGCAATTTCAGCAGATGCGTGGTCTGAGCTCGGACAATCTGCCCGGCGCGTGGCGGAACTGACTAACCGGATCGGTCAGGTGCAGTGGTTTCGCCGCGGGAACAAGTTTGAGGATGTAGAGGCGCTAGCGAGTTTGGTCCAAGAAGTCTGCCAAACGATTGGACTTAGCACAGCCGTTGAGGTCAAATATGTCCCCATCGAGTCTTTGGAGGACTTCGTACGACAGTACGACATCGCAAAGAGTCCGCTTTGGCAATTGCTCCGTGGACTGCCTGACGAGGTGCGGGCAGGGTTGGAACAGTCGCATCGCTTGGACTGGCTCGAGTACGCCGCGGACACGGTGCCAACTTCGGTGTTTCACAGCGCTTTTGACGGTGCGTTCGCTCGATATGGCGCATTGGGGCAAGAAGTCGTTCTGTTCGCAGTGAGTGTAGCGATGTGGATCTCGGGCGCTGTCGTCGGTGTTGCCCTCACGAACGACACCACTGCGCCCGGCAGTTCCGGGTTGGCTCTTCGCCTCTTGGAACTCAGTGAGTACGGCGTGTTGCCGCTCGGCCTGTTTGACGGAGTGTTTTATTTGGCCTGAGGCTCGGTTTCAACGCACGAGAATGCGGCTGGTGACGTTCGATGAACGTCATCGGCCGTGTTTTCTGACAGGGGTGGTTTTAGGGGGGGTGAGTGCACTGGTAGTTGGTTCTTGCAGTGTTCAGTCAGTCCCCCCTAACCACAGGTGTTGAGTCCCCCGCTGCAAT
>JAKAXI010000010.1 GCA_021816665.1 Bacillota bacterium
GGATGAACAGATTGCTTGCCTGCGCTTGACTGACTGTGCTGTGTGTACTTCCGGAAGCTACGAGCGCGGGAGTCCGTTTCGGAAAGACACCTTTCACATTCTGCGGACGGATACACTAGAGTCACCGACCGGGCTGACGAGCCTGTCAGCGATTGGACCGTACGCCATGATGTGTGATGCCTTTTCAACAGCGGCCTACTTGTATGGAGTGAAAGAAGGGTTGGAGTTGCTCCAAGATGTAGACCTGGCAGGTATAGCTGTGACCGAGACACTGCGGGTTGAAATGACGGAATCCGCCGGGAGGTACCTATGGAACAACAGAGTGGGAATGTGAATCAGACTCGACAAGCGAATGTTGGGGAGCAGTCAACTGTGGCTCGCCAGAGCCCGCCCCAACCGAACGCTCTACAGAAGTATTTAAAGACGCCAAAGGGTTATGTGCTCGTTTTACTGCTCATCTTGATGGTCATTGACACTGCACTGTACGCGCCGGACCGGCGAGGGATTCTGAACGTGGCCGTGGCAATGGCGACTGCAGTTGTGATTGATCTGATCGTAGCCCTATTACGTGGTCAAAACAAACGTCTATTGTCAGACGGCGGCCTGGTTACTGGTGCCATCGTCGGCTTGGTACTTGCCCCGTCCGTATCCGTACCGATTACGATGATTGCGACTGCCGTTGCGATTGCATCGAAACACTTGCTCAAGAGCGGCCGCAAACCGTGGTTCAACCCTGCAGCAGTCGGCCTTTTGTTTAGTTCGGTAGTGCTTCATACGGGGCAGAGTTGGTGGGGAGACTTAGCCGACTTGCATCCGTTGGAAATCGTGTTTGTGATTGTCATTGGGTATCTCATTACAAGCCGAATCAACAAATTTCCACAGGTGCTCAGTTTTCTTGGCGCGTACTTCGCCATCCTGGCTATTACCGGGTTCCTGCACTGGGGGCACGCCGCTTTCACGCCTGGTGATGCGCTGCGCTGGCCACTCATCAACTCAGCGCTGTTCATGGCTTTCTTCATGTTAACGGACCCGCCCACGTCTCCTGGGAAATACAAGGACCAGGTGTGGTTTGGGGTTATCACGGGTGTGGTTGGTACCCTGATTTACCTGTTGTTTGGCGGTCTCAATTACTGGCTCATCGCCCTTCTCGTCGCAAACGCTTGGAAAGCCTGGGCGGGTCGTCAAGTGGTTTCGAGTACATTGAAAGAACCCGTCCAGCGTGCGACGGGCTGACCCGATTGTACGCGGCCGCCCTTGATAGCTGCTGCATCGGCAAGGGCGGCGCATGCGTCTGACCGAGGTCCCCGTACCAAGCAGGGGCGGAGGCATGTCAAACCCGATGAATGACTCCGCCCCAATCAGGCGGGGTGTGCTGTGGGACTTGCCGCTTGTGCCAGGCTGCGCAAGCGCCGTTCAACCTTGCCAAACACTGTGTTTTCCCCAAATGGGCGGTCGCCCGCAGGGAGACCAGTCAAGATTTCAATCCCCTCGGAGACGTGGGCGACGGGCCAAATGTGAAACATGCCAGCTTGCACGGCCTCTCGCACGGGACGGGAGAGAAAGAGGTGGCGGACATTTTGTTTTGGAATGATGACGCCCTGCGTACCGGTGAGCCCCTTGGCTCGGCAGATGTAGAAAAAACCCTCAATTTTCTCGTTAACACCCCCAATGGGTTGAATCTCACCAAACTGGTTGACTGAGCCCGTCACGGCAATTCCCTGTTGGATCGGCACAGCTGAAAGAGATGACAAGATAGCGTACAACTCTGTGCTCGACGCACTATCCCCGTCAATCATGGTGTAGGTCTGCTCAAACACCAGTGTCGCGGTAACGGAGAGCGGTTCGTCCACTGCGAATTCTCCAGCGAGGTATGCGCCAAGGATGAGCAGCCCCTTGTCGTGAATGTGACCCGACAACGCCGTCTCTCGCTCGACGTTGATCACTCCGCGCCGGCCCGCATATGTGCGCGCTGTGATGCGGTGCGGTTCGCCAAAGGCGTAGTCACCGGTACTCAGTACAGCCAATCCGTTCACTTGACCGACTCTTTCTCCACTCACGTCTACCAAGATGGTCCCATCGAGGATCTGCTGCAAGACTTTTTCACGCACTAAACTTGACCGACTTTGACCGCTCGTCGAGGGCCTCTTCGACATCCTTCGCGTTAACGACCTCCCCCCCACGCTTGTGAGTAAAATAGCCGGACTCCTGAAGCAGTTCGATGATCGGGTTAAAGCGAGTAGACAGCTTGTCGTGACTGCCGCCTTGCTTTGAACTCTCGTCGAGAATGCGGGCGACGGCCGCTGCGGAAAACGGCGGAAGTCTGTTCGCTTCGGCATATGCAGCGATGAAATGTGCGTATTGTCGGTTTGCCTCAGGCGTCCGGCCCATAGAGGAATCAAACTCGACCTTGACCTTGAAGTGTTTCTGAAACTCTTCGTCGTACTCGTACAACCACTGGAAAATGTCAGCGGTACCGAGCAGGATGACTTTCACCTCGAGTGGGATGACTTCCGGCCGCAGGCTGGAACTCGAGAGCCAGAGTTGGTCCTCGAGGGGATTCTCAACTTTGATGACACGGCTGCGCAGTGCTCTTTTCAACCCCTCCCACACAACCGGGCGGGTGAGCAGGTCGCGCACCTGCAGCACCAGATAACCTCCGTTCGCTCGGTGCAGAGCTCCAGGTTTAATCATCGTGAAATCTGCGACCATGCCTCCCGGTACACTCTTGTATTCCACTCGCCCAAACAGGGTGAAGTAGGTTGGATTAGACTCGACTACGACTGGGGCCGACGATTCGCCTGTCTGGTCGACAAGGACGTTCACTTTGTAGCGGTGCGCCAAGTCAACAGCCGCCAGTGTGTTGGCACATTGCGCGGGGTCGTCTGTTGGCCGAAGCTCGCGGTGATGCAAGATGACGTCATCGAGCATCGCCGACAACCAAGCTTGGATTCTTGCGTTGCTGTACGTCGCTAAGAAGGGCGTGAAGAGATGCTCCACTGCAAATCGGGCGGTACGCTCATCTAACGTTCTCTGTGCAGACAGCGCTTCACCTTGAAGGCTTGTTACGTGGCGCATGGTTTCCTCGAAAGCCTCAGCGACAGCCGCTTGGTGTTGGCGGAGCTCATCTTGCTCGGCCAGTGGCATAGCTTCAAACTCGGGGCGAGTGAGCGGCGTACCATCAGGTTTTTGCAGGACGGTGGCGATACCCGTGGCGGTTTTTCGCAAAGCCAATCCCAGCTCGCGGCTGCGGGTCTCGAGTTCGGACCACAGTTGTTCGACGCGAAGCGCGAATGACTTTTCGAGTTCTGAACACTCGTGGTGGTAGGAATCACTGTTGAAAGCTGACGTTAGTGCATCCTGCACGGCATCCATCAAATCGGCGACTGAGCGGGCAAATTTCCGCCCTTGGCCTGGGGAGAAGGAGAGAGCACACGGTTCGTCTGGAGCGGAGAAGTTGTGAACATAACACCAATCGGAGGCTGGCCTACGATGGGCGGCGACCTCTCGGACTTTGTCAAGGCTGTAGGTGGTCTTACCTGTGCCCGTGGGTCCTGCCACAAATAGGTTGTACCCCGGCGCATCCATATGCAACCCGAAGTCCATAGCAGTTACTGCGCGTGCCTGTCCAATCATAAATGCCTCCGGAGCCAGCTCTGAGGTGTCCTCAAATCCGAGTTCCGATGGCCACGTGCGAGCTTCAAGGTCTTCGACGGTTAACTCTCTTACGCTGCTTGTGCTTCCGTCCGGCATGTCCAACACCGCCCTTCCTCCGCTCGGTTGGGTCTTGCCTGGTTACGCGCTCAGGTACTGGCGGTTGTCCTCTTTGACGACAAGTACCGACTTGTCGCAGACACCTCCTGTATTTCATTGTAGGTTCTTCAGTGTTGACCACATGTTCAAGAAGAACCATCTTCGTGTAGTCAGATTAAACTATCAGTCGATTTTGACGTTGTACGGACGCAGGTTGTCGGTACTGCCGAAAACCGTGGTATTATCGAGAGAACGAAGGCAATGGAGGCAATCTGTGTGAATGCAATCGCGCGCCACCGCCGGCGCATTGTCGTTAAACTTGGGTCAAGCTCTGTAGTCGACGAGGACGGTACGCTGTCACTTGCTAAACTGACAAGGCTCGTCACACAAATGGTGACTTTGCAGCGTAACGCTTCATGGCAACTCGTGTTGGTCTCGTCAGGAGCGATCGCGGTCGGTCTGACGGAACTAGGCTGGCGGCGGGGGAGTATCACGCTCCCTGAAAAGCAGGCGGCTGCGTCTGTCGGGCAGACGCGGCTGATGGAACACTACCAACGACTGTTCGGGTCGCAAGCCGTGCGCGTCGGGCAACTTTTGCTTACGCGGGCAGATGTCGAAGACCGGAAGCGCTTTTTACACATTCGCAATACCGTGCTGACTTTGCTACGCAACGGCATCGTGCCAATTGTGAACGAGAACGACACGGTTGCAGTCGAGGAGATAAGGTTCGGCGACAACGATACCTTAGCTGCGCTGGTGGCACTCGTCGCAGAAGCTGATGTTCTGGTTCTGTTGACCGATATTGACGGTCTCTACACGGGGGATCCGAGAGTCGATACAGAGGCACAGCGAATTCTAGAAGTTCCAGTGATCACAGAGGAAATCGAACGTCTGGCAGGCGGAGCTGGCAGCTCTGTCGGCACAGGGGGCATGCAGACCAAGATTACAGCGGCGAAGATCGCGGTCCAGGCCGGAACTCGAGTTGTTGTGGCAGCCGCGTCAGAACCGGATGTGCTATTGCGTGTGGCAGCGGGGGACCAAGTCGGCACGTCGTTCCACCCGCGTCAGAACCCGTACTCGTTGCGCAAGTCCTGGCTCGTACACGGACCGCATCCTGAGGGCACCGTCGTGCTTGACGACGGAGCAGTTGGGGCACTCCTGCACCAGTCGGGCAGCCTGCTGTTACCAGGGGTCTGTGATGTAACTGGAGACTTCCAAGAAGGCGCCATTGTGGAACTCACTGACTTGGAAGACCACGTGCTCGGCAAAGGCATCGTCAACTTTGCCGCTCGCGACTTGGCAGACCTGATTACACGCCATCGTAACGGAGAGAACCTCCACAACTTGCCGGAGGTCGTGCATCGGGATCATCTCGTGATTTGGAAAGAGGGAGACGCGCCATGACGACACATGATGCTCCGGGAGCAATGGGTCTCCAAGATTTGGTGCACCGCCAGTTGCGCGCGGCCAAACGCGCTGCGACAGTTGTCGGCGGCTTGCGGACTGAGGTCAAGAATGACGCGTTGATGCAGATGGCGGCAGCAGTTTGGTCAGCACGCGAAGCGGTGCTTGATGCGAACGCGCGCGACATCGATGCCGCCAGAACGTCCGGGCAACCTGCCTCACGCATCGATCGCCTGCAACTGACAGAAACGCGTTTGTCGACCATTCTGGACGGCTTGCAGCAAGTAGCGTCACTGCCAGACCCGGTTGGGGAAGTGCTCGACTCCTTCGTCCGGCCGAACGGCCTTTTCGTCGAACAGGTGCGCGTCCCTATGGGTGTGGTCGCGATGATTTATGAATCCCGGCCAAACGTGACCGTTGACGGGGCGGGACTGTGTCTGAAAACGGGAAACGCTGTGGTACTGCGCGGGAGCCGGGAAAGCCTGGAGTCCAATCGTGCCTTGGTGCGAGCACTGAGAAGTGGTTTGCAGGCGGCCGGGTTGCCGGAAGATGCGGTGCAATTGGTGGAGGGGGGACGCGAGGCAGTCGACTTCATTCTGCAGGCACGTGGCCTCGTCGACCTTGCTATCCCCCGAGGTGGTGCAGGGCTCATAGCGCGTGTCGTTGATCAGGCGAAAGTGCCCGTGATCGAGACAGGCGTTGGCAACTGCCACGTATACGTGGACGCAGCGGCTGACCTTGAGCAGGCGACAGCCATCGTGACGAACGCGAAGACACAGCGGCCATCAGTGTGTAACGCGGCAGAAACCCTGTTGGTGCATGAGGCGGTCGCACGAGATTGGCTGCCAGTCGTACTTCATGCGCTAGAGGAGTGGGGAGTTGAGGTGCGTGCATGCCCACGGACACAGGAACTCTTGCTCGCCGGCACCGACGGTCTCACGAGAGCCGTCGCCCCAGCGTCGAAGGAGGATTTTGCGACCGAGTTCCTGGACCTCGTGCTGGCGGTACGGACTGTCGAGAGCCTGGAAGAAGCGTTGGACCACATTGCTGAATACGGTACCAAGCACTCGGAGGTGATCGTAACGGAAGACGCTGCCGCAGCCGAGACGTTTTTGCGCCAAGTCGACGCTGCCGCTGTCTACCACAACGCATCGTCCCGATTCACGGATGGGTTTGAGTTCGGGTTTGGTGCTGAAATTGGCATCTCGACACAGAAGCTTCACGCGCGCGGGCCAATGGGGTTGCGTGAGCTGACCAGTTACAAGTACGTCGTGCGTGGCAACGGCCAAATCCGCAGCTAAGAGGCTCGACTCCGTGCGTGTAGTGGCCGTTTCTGGTGCTTTTGGGAGCGGTTTGGTTCATCGTTGTGAGAGACAATGAGAAAGTAAGCCAAAGTGCTGGCGAGGAACGCGATCGCAATGACGGCCGGAACTCGAACATCTGTCCAGAAGGCTGCTGGGCTCGTTGCTCCGATCAAGTGGCGAAATCCGTCAACAGCACAACGTCGGCGACAAGCGTCTGCACGACGGCAATGGAACCCAGCACTGCAAGCTTCGACACGAACCACGCGAGACCCGACCCGGGCTGTTTGGGTGGATCCCGGAATGGCACGATAATCGATATCAACAGCGCACCGACATACAGCCCCAGGGACAGAAAGTACGGTGCAAACCCTTGGCCATAGTTGTTGATCTGTCCATACTGCCGCAGCCTCAAACTGACCGGATTCGAAATGGCAGACACCAACTGCTGGTGATACACGTTTGGCGTGTGTGACACGGCGCGACTCAGCTGTGTCACCATCTGGTCAGTGCCTTTGGCGAGTTGTGCTGCGCCTGTTGATAGCTGCCCGGCCCCGCTCTGTAGTTTGGAAAGGATAGGTATGAACGCGATGGCAATGACTGAAATCCGTTGAAGGGGGATGAGAGAGCACTGTGAAACGCGGCGCTGACGGCTCGGCGGACAGACACTTGGATAACCCTCCTTGCTCGGACACATCCCCTATCATCCGCCGAACCACTGAAACTATGCGCGCTCTGTGCACGCAGTGATAAAGCTGATAAACAGGTTGAGAAACAGGTCGTGACTGGACCACAAGTTTTCTGGGTGCCACTGCACACCGACGACAAATTCGTGTTCTGCTGATTCGATTGCTTCGATGAGACCTTCATCATCCCACGCCGCAGCGGTAAAACCCGCCGCGACTTTCCGCACAGCCTGATGGTGAAACGAGTTGACGCGCAACTCGGTTTTGTTCTCAAGCAAGCGGGCGACCAGACTGCCTGGTTGCAACTGGACGCGGTGGCTCAAGTGGTTGCGGGGCGCCCTTTGGCTGTGCTGGATGCGCCCGTGCCATTGGTGTGCAAGGTCCTGATACAGCGTCCCGCCGAAGGCAGCGTTGATGACCTGCATGCCGCGGCAGATCCCGAACACTGGTTTCCCTTGTGCCACACATGCTCGCGCAAGCGTGTACTCCAGCTGATCGCGCTCCGGATAGACCTCTCCCAGGCCGACGACGGGCTCTTCTCCCCACACAGTCGGGTCGACGTCGTCGCCTCCCGACAACAGTAGTCCATCCACGCGCAGGGCAATGTCCTGCAAGACAGACTCCGTGTCCACGAACGGGATCAAGACAGGGACACCGCCGGCTGCCTCAACGCCCTGCGCGTAGTCATCCGCTGACACCGCGCCCATAAGAATCGGTCCTGGCGCGGTTTGCGGCAACCGGTGGTGGTTGCAGGTAATGCCGATGAGTGGCTTCATGACCGTCGCCTCCTGCGGGATCGTATGCATGGTGTCACTAAACCGGTGCAACTGCCGTCGCTTGTCCGCTGCCACGTCTATCGCTGCTTGGACGGGCATACGCATGAAGTGACGACTTGTCCTGTTGGGGGTGGCGGCGTGATCGACTTCATCTGGTTACTGTTGTTTCTCGGCGGCATTGCGACGGCGATGCTGACTGGCCATATGGCGCAAGTCTCAGAGGCCATTTTGAACGGCGCAAAAAACGGTGTGGACCTCGCACTTGCGCTCATCGCCGTGATGGCGTTGTGGATGGGCCTGATGCAAGTTGCGCAAAACGCGGGGCTGGTGCAATGGCTGTCCAAGTTGCTGCGGCCGGTGGGAAAGTGGCTGTACCCGTCCGTGCCTGCAGACTCCAAAGCGATGGGCGCGATTCTGGCGAACATGAGCGCGAACCTGCTCGGAATTGGCAATGCGGCGACACCGCTCGGGCTTGCAGCCATGAAAGAACTACAGACGCTCAATCCGAACAAGCGCAGAGCCAGTGACGCCATGTGTACGCTGTTGGCTGTCAATACGGCGAGCATCACCGTGATCCCGACGACCGTAATCGCGGTGCGTTTGCAGTATGGTTCACATCATCCGACAGATGTCGTCGGGACAACGATTGTCGCCACATTGCTTGCTACTGGCGTGGCAGTAATCCTCGACCGCGTGTTCCGACGGTGGTCGAGAAGGAGGGAGCGGGTCTGATGCAGTCGGCCATTGAGGTCGCATCCATCTGGATCTTACCTTTAGTGATCGCGTCGATTCTCATCGCCGGCGCTTTCAAACGCGTTCCACTGTACAACACGTTTGTGGACGGTGCCAAGGGTGGATTCGGGACGTCTATCCGTCTCATTCCACACATCGTCGCAATGATGGTGGCGGTATCGGTTTTTCGCGCATCGGGTGCCATGGATATCCTGGTCGGGTGGCTACATCCCGTCGCCATATGGCTACACATTCCAAGTCAGGTTGTACCAATGGCTCTGCTGCGACCTATTTCGAACGCCGGTTCACTAGCGCTGTTGACGGATCTGTTTCGACAACCGCACACGGGACCGGATTCCTTTGTGGGACTCCTTGCCAGCACGATGCAAGCGAGCAGTGACACGACACTGTATATTCTCACCGTGTATTTTGGCAGTGTCGGTATCGAGCGCTTTCGCTACGCACTTGCCGTGGGACTCCTCTCCGATTTCGCGAGCGTGGTCGGAAGTGTCGTTGCGGTTTGGCTGTTGCACCCTGGCTTGTTTAGCTAGGGTGCCAGTGGTCAAGCAACAGGCAGAGCACACCGAGAGTCATCAGTGCACACGCGACAACCTTTCTCCGTCCGTCTGTCTCCCGGAAGAACACGACCCCAAACAACGTAGCGAGCAACCCTGCTAGAGAAGAAACCGCCTCGACGATGGTCGGGGGCAACCACTTTAGCAGAGCGAAGAGTGTCAGGTAAGCCAGCGCATTGGCCCCAGCGGCACTGACTCCCCACATTGGCCGCTCCGCTGCCAATTGGAGCACGTTTCTGCTCTTCTGAAACAGGAACGTTGGCACAAGCATCCACAGCGAAACAGAGGTAAACTGACTCGCCGCGTACGCGTACAGAGGATATCCGGTATGAGAAGCGTCGACGAGCCGTGCAGTGACGAGCAGAACATCCCCAGCCACCATCATCAAGACCGCTTTCGACACCTTTCTTCCAACAAGTCTCCATGCACCGATTGCGAACAACACCATGGCGAAGACTGATACAATGCCGCCTGTCGGACGGACCAGCCACATGAGGACAATCGTTGCGTTTGTCCATGGACTGACTTCTCCCACTGGCCCAATGCCAAGCGCCGTAGTGTACAGTCCGAACGTGATCGCGTAAATTGCCCCAGACCACACCGTGATTCCGATCCACTCGACTTGGTCGTGCAAAGCGGCTGCCCCCCACAGGACGCAAGCCGCTCCACCGAACGTAATGACCATGGTTGCAAGTGGCTGCCGGACCTCTCGCCCCAAACCGTGCACAGACAACTGTTCTCCGCTTAATGAAAGAACCCGAGTGAACATCAGCAGTCCTAATATGATGAAGTCAAAATCCACAGCTCAACCCCCATCCACCTCATACTTATGAACCAGCAAGCACAGAGTAGACATGCTGTGCACATACATCTGTGCCAGTTGGCAAACCATGGGTGTATATAGAGGGGGAAACAATCAGTGAAATTCAAACAGATGCTCGTGAACATTACCGGGTCGGCCATTGCGGCCCTGCTGACGGTCACTCCGACGGCATTGGCACAGTCGAGTGCACCACCAAGTCTCCGAGGTTCTGTGGCAGGGCAACCGGGGACACAAGTTCCTCGTATGCAGCCCCCGAATCCGGTCATGCCGACGCTTCCTCCAATTGGAGAGGACTTGGCTGCGAAACACAGATTGACTGCCTTGTTGTCACAGCGCACGACCAACTTTAATCACGCGAGTAGCACGCAGGGGAAGAACATGGCTGTTTTGGCAAAACGTTTGAACGGTGTCATTGTCGCACCAGGTGCAACCTTCTCGTACTATCGAACGGTTGGGCCTTACACGGCAGAGAATGGATTTTACTGGGGACGCGCGTTTTCAGGCGACAGGATTGTTCCGTCGATGGGCGGTGGTGTCTGTCAAGGGGCGAGTACGCTATACTCAACGCTCATGCGCACTGACCTGAAAGTCGTTGAGCGGCACCAGCACTCGTTGACCGTGCCTTATCTGCCTCCTGGGGAAGATGCCACGGTGGCTGGCACGTATTTGGATTTCAAGTTTAAGAACGACCGCGCGACACCTGTCATGATCGCGGCATCGGCGGACTTGGGACGGCGTTATCTAACCGTTGCATTATGGGGGAAGGAACCTTCGCCGCCCATCCGTGTCAAACATGAGGTGCTAGCCACGTATCCGTACAAGACGATTTCTCACTGCGTGTCGAACGGTACGGAGTCAGAGGTCAAGAGCCCGGGGCAACCCGGTGTGAAGGTGAAAACGTGGGTGTATACCAAAACAGAACAAGGAGAAATTGAGCGGTACCTCGGCGTGGATACCTACAAACCGAGTCCGCGCATCGTGGAGAAAGTCTGTGGCATGAGTTCGGGCACACGCGACTGACGAGGGCAGAACAGACACAGGGCGGCTGTGCCGCCCTTTCCCTGCCAGAAGGCTGCGGAAATCTGAATTCGCTTGCGCATAGTGACGTGTTGTAAGGGGTCCCATCGAACCTAAATGTGGTATACTAACGATGTTTTGCACATGGAGTGGGTCCACTTGTCTCATGCGTGATTGACGGCATTCTGTACTGCAGTTTATCTTTCCTCGCTCGAAAGACTCCAGTACGATCCGATTTTCATCTGGCCCACAGACGTTTTTATCTTGACTAGTGCCTACCGTTTACGCGTTGATCTTCACGACGATTGACAACGTACGCAATCGGCCGGATTTTCTCGTGCACTGGGGATGCTGTGCGTGAGTAGAAAGGGGTGATGGGCCGTTGATTGCTATGAATACTTGGGGGCATGCGTGGACGGCACTTATCATTATTTTTGTCGGCGGTCTCATTGTGGGGAAGGTGTCTGAGAGGCTCCGTATCCCGGATGTGGCGGCTTATCTTGTATATGGAATCGTAATCGGGCCCGCGGTACTGAACCTCCTGAGTGAACCCAGTCAATCACAGGTCAATCAGTTCATACTGAACCTAGGTGCGACCTTGATTTTGTTTGAAGGTGGCCGTAGTATCTCCCTAGCCGTGCTCAGGCGGGTGTGGGTCAGTATTTCGTTGCTCGTCACGCTCGGCGTTTTTGTGACAACCTGTGTGGTGGGCTTGACAGTGCACTGGTTGCTCGGCGCCCCATGGGTCTTCTCCTTGCTCGCCGGCGCTGTGATTGCGTCGACGGACCCCGCCACCCTCATCCCCGTCTTTCGGCGTGTCTACATTCTGCCGATTTTGCGGCAGACCGTCGAGTCTGAATCAGCCATTGGCGATGCTACCGGACCAGTACTTGTGATGACCCTGCTCGCCGGAGTCAAGGACTCTGGATCGATTCACATTGGGCCAGCCATTGTGACATTTGTCACTTCCTCGGTACTGGGTATCGTCGTTGGACTTAGCTTCGGTCTACTTGCCCTTTTTCTCATCTCTCGTAAAGCGTGGGGCGTTTTTCACGAGTACGGATCCTTTGTTCTGTTCATCGCGGCAATCGCGTCTTATCAAGCGGCGGTTGCACTGTCCGCGAGCGGTTTTATGGCGGTATTCGTAACAGGGATTATCGCGGGAAATGCACAGGTCTTTCGCTGGGAACTCACAGCCCACGCACTGCGCAACATCGAACACTTCGGCAATGCAATGACACTGATGATGCGCATGCTTATCTTCGTCCTGCTCGGTGCACAGGTGAACTTTACTGTCGTCAAGCAATACCTGTGGGCGGGTCTGGTGATTGTCGTCGTGTTCATGTTCGTCGGTCGCCCGCTGACGGTCCTGTCGTCTGTGTTAGTTGACAGGCGGGCCGCGTGGCGTACACGCGAAGTTACGTTCATGTGCTGGGTACGCGAAACCGGCGTGATCCCGGCTGCCTTGTCGGGAATGCTGGTCGCGAAGGGTGTACGTGGTGCAGGTATCATCAGCGCCATTACGTTTATGGCCATTTTGCTGACCATCGTGATCCAGGCAAGCACCACCGGCCTAGTTGCAAAGTGGTTGGGTGTTCTTGGACCGGGTAAACCGGAGGAGGAAATTTGAGCACTTACGGGCGAAAGTACACCCTAGGTTAAACAGCGTCGAACCGTCAGAACTGAATTTTTTCAGGTACATCTTTTTTCATCTGTTCGCTGTGCTGTTTGCCTCAGTCTTCTGTGTACAGGCTGATGTCATTCGGCCCGGCTCCGCAACTCGGACATTCGGCGGGAATGCCCGAGTTTCGGGGGATCATCTCTCCACAATCGGTGCATTTGTAGATTAAGTGCATGGACACCGTGCGGGCTTCTAAGCGGTCGCGCGGGTAGCCACTCTGCGTCTTGGCCTCATCCACAGCCCAGTGCACATGAGGGACGACTCCGCGGAAACGGTTTTGCTCGTCGACGACCATAATGGTTTGGTGCACAACAGGAGACTGTGCGTCGTGAGCGAACTGTTCGAGTGGATTACTGGGGGCACAGACCAACGCATCTGTGCAGCACGCGTCCTCGACACGCTTTTCGTTGTCGTTCAGGTTTTCAACCAAAGCGGCCTTCGATACGGAGCCGTGGTACTGACCGCTTGCGTCAACAACTGGCAAGATGTCGAGTGTCGACCGTCCGGCGTGGCTGGCCGCTTCTTGAATCGACATCCCCGGGTCGAGTCTCACAGGGGTTTCAATCATAATCTCGCTAGCATTCATGGCGGTTTCCTCCGTCTTCGAAGTCACAGATGGCAAGCCACCCGATGGCGACTTTGGTGTTCGTAGTTTGTACAGAACAGGATGGGTTATACGGGTAGATGTTGTCTTTCGGCCTTGGATGATTTGGTATGATACAAGGGTAAGGGACTCTGGTTTTATAAGGAGATGTACGAATTTGACGAAACGCCATATGGCTGTTGATGACATCTTGCGCTTGGAACTGGTTGCGAATCCGTCTTTGTCCCCTGACGGCGCCCAGGTGCTGTTTGAGGAAACACACGCGGATGTGGAGGCTGATGGATACACCACTCAGTTGATGATCGCGGACGTCGAAGGCAGGTCGGTGCGCGCCTTGACGAGCGCCGGAAAAAGGAACAGAGGGGCTGTGTGGTCGCCGGACGGCAAGTCAGTTGCGTTTCTGTCCGATCGCGCCTTTGGCCTGCAGGCCTGGGTGCTCTCTATGTCTGGTGGTGAGGCTCGCCGCGTGACAAAGTTTCGGTACGGAATTTCGAACCTCGTGTGGTCACCGGATGGCACTACGCTGTACGGACTGACGGAAGCCCCAAGAGACGGTGAAGTCGCGGCGTTCGAAGACAGCGTCACCGAGAAAGAAGCTCGTGAACAGTCGGAAAAGGAAGACAAGGACTGGGCGGAGAGTCCGAAGCGTTTTGACCGACTCTATTACAAACTCGACGGAGCCGGGCTGTCGAACCACAGGTATTCGCAGCTCGTCGCAGTCGACGTCGCCTCCGGTTCGTTTCGGCAACTGACGACCGGGAACTACGACGTCGGCAGTCCGGCTGTTTCGCCGGACGGGCGCTATGTCGCGTTTGTATCCAATCGGCGTGAAAATCCAGACTTGGAGTGGTGGGCAGCTGATTTGTACCGTGTTCCGGCGGCGGGAGGCGATGTGGAACTGCTGTCAAACGAGGTTTCGGCTGGTCAACTGGCGTATTCGCCAGACGGGCGTCAACTCGCAGTACTCGGCAACGGGGACGAACAGTTTACATACTGGTCTGCCGCGCATACGCACCTGTTTTTGATCCCGGCGGCCGGCGGCGAGGCTGTCAAGCTGACTGCTGACTTCCCCGACACCGTGGATGACCGAGTGCTTTCGGATGTGCACGCGAGCGCGCGGGTACAGTCTCCGGTGTGGTCCGCGGATGGAACAGTCGTGTACGTACTCAGCACGCGCGAAGGCGCAACGGAAGTGGTGCGTTTTGATGCGGCCGGCAAAGAGACTCCGCAGGTCGTCATTGGCGGTTCGCGCGAAGTGATTGGCTTCTCGTCAGATGGCGGCGCCAAGTTCGTCGTCTGCTATGCCACGCCGACAAACCCAGGGGTGATTGCGACGGTCGATATTACTGGCGTGAAAACGGCCACCCGTGCGTTCCGTGATGTAAAAGAGCACATGACGGAAGTTCGTACACCGTTCTTCCCTGCGACCGAGGTTCGCCTCGACCGGACCAACGCTTTCCTTGCCGACGTCGACCTTGTTGATCCGGAGCCGTTCTGGTACCAGTCGCAA
>JAKAXI010000011.1 GCA_021816665.1 Bacillota bacterium
CCGATCTGCCGGATGCGCTTGGTCAACTGCCGCGTGTCGATGCCAGCAATGCCGATCACGTTGTGTTTTTTTAAGTACGACTCGAGACTCTCCATGCTCTTGTAGTGGCTCGGCAACTCGCTGAACTCACGGACGACGAAGCCGTGTACGTAGGGGGCTCGTGACTCAGCGTCGTCTACATTGACACCGTAGTTTCCAATCAAAGGGTACGTCATCGTCACGATCTGCCCGCAGTAAGAGGGGTCAGTCAGGACTTCCTGATACCCCGTCATGCCCGTATTAAATACAACTTCTCCAACCGACTCCCCTGAGGCGCCGAAGTTGACGCCAGTAAACACATCTCCTGATTCCAACACCAGGCGTGCAGTTTGTCTTTCTGAGCGGTTGCTCAAGCGTTGTTCCCTCCCACCGTGGGTTGACGTCGATACACGACCTTGCCGGCGCAGACAGTCAGTACGGGCCAGCCGACAAGGCGCCAACCTGCAAAAGGCGTATTGCGTCCTTTCGAGGCGAATTGATCTGGAGTGACTGGCCGCTCCGTCTTCTCATCGATCACGGTTAAATCAGCTGGAGCGCCTGGGACGATAACGCCACCGTTCAGGTGAAACAGTGACGTCGGGGCCGTAGAAGCGCGGTGAACCAGGTCAGAGAGCGTCATGCGGCCAGTCGCGACAAAGTGGGTATACAGTAAAGCGAATGCTGTCTCGAGCCCAACCATGCCAAACGGTGCTGCCGCCACTCCCTGCGACTTCTCAGCCGCCGTGTGCGGAGCGTGATCGGTTGCCAGGACGTCGAGTGTTCCATCGAGAAACCCTTCGATGCAGGCCAGACGGTCCGCCTCCGTGCGAAGCGGAGGGTTCACCTTAAACACGGCGTCGTCGCGGTCGATCACGTCTTCTGTCAAGAGCAGGTGGTGTGGTGTTACCTCTGCGCTGATGCTCACACCACGACTCTTTGCCCAACGCACGAGCGACACGGCTGATTCGACGCTGACGTGACAGACGTGCAGGTGGGCGCCGGTCTGCTCCGCGAGGAGGATATCGCGAGCGATCATTGCAGACTCCGCTTCCGGAGGAATGTCCGTCAGGCCCAATCGCCGAGCAGCACCGCCGTGTAACACGCCAACACCGGAAATCGTTTCATCCTCGGCGTGAATAGCGATGGGCAGACCGACTGCCGCTGCCCGCTCGAACGCCTCGCGCATGCGGCCGCCGTGCTGCACGCCTTTCCCGTCATCAGACAGCGCTACCGCCCCGGCCGCCCGGAGTCCCGCGAAATCAGTCAGAACTTCCCCCGCTTGCCCCACCGTAATGCACGCGATCGGTCGGACGCGCGTTAAGCCCACTTCATCGCTCGCCTTGACCACCCATTTAATCAACTCTGCAGAGTCAAGTGGTGGGTTCGTGTTCGGCATACAAGCCACTTGTGTAAACCCACCTGCTGCAGCGGCGGCGGCCCCAGTCGCAATGGTCTCCTTCGCCTCGAACCCGGGCTCACGCAGGTGAACGTGCAGGTCAACGAGACCTGGAAGCAGTAACTCACCGTCCAGGGTGATCACTTGATCGGCTTCCGGCAAGTCGGTTCCGACGGCCAAAATCAGTCCTGTCTGGTCATCCATCAGCACGCTCGCTGAATACCTTTTGTTCAGAATCGGTTCGAGCAGTGTACCGCCGTCAATGCGAACTCTCACTTAAGCGCCTCCTTCAACAGGTGGTCCAACAACGCCATTCTCACAAACATCCCGTTTTCAACCTGGCGGAAGTAAGCGGCCCGTTCATCGGTGTCTACTGCAGGGTCAATCTCACCGACGCGGGGCAGCGGGTGCAAGATGCGTGCACCATGTTTCATCAAAGCCAGTTGTTTCAGGCCAATACCTCGCAAACTGTCTTGGACTTCCGCCTCTGACATCGCAGTCGCAGGGTCAAATCGCTCGCGTTGGATGCGGGTCTGATATAGGGCATCGGTTTGGGCCAAGGCGACGCTCCAGTCGCTCTCCTCGTGCAGCTTCAACCCAGCCGAGCGCAGTTCGTCAGCAAGGAAAGCTGGGAGTTCGAGTCCGGGCGTATTCGCCAAAGTCACCTCGACGCCGTTAAACAGCGTCAGTACACGCAACAGCGAATGTACGGTGCGCCCATAGCGCAAGTCTCCAGAAAAGCAGATGTGCAGGTTGTCGACTGTGCCAAACTCTCTCCACAAGGTGTAGACGTCGAGCAGCGCCTGTGTCGGGTGTTCACCGCTGCCAGCTCCCGCACTGACAATGGGTACGGGGCTATACGCCACTGCCTCTTCGAGTTCTTGTTCGTCGAAATGGCGGATCACAATGACGTCCGCATATCGACCGACGACGCGAAACACATCTGGCAGTGATTCCCCCTTTTTCGCCGAGGAGTTCTCACGAGCGTTTTCAGCGCTGATGACGCTCGCCCCGAGGCGTGCAGCGGCAGCTTCAAAAGAAAGGCGCGTGCGGGTGCTCGGCTCGTAGAAAAGGGTAGCGACGACCCCTCCCAACAGCCGGTCTCGCAAACTCCGGCGCGGCGATTGTCGCATCCACTCTGCCATCTCGATCAGTTGTTCAACATCGGAGCGTTTGATATCCCTCGTGGTAACGAAGTGATGCATCTGCAACGTCTCCAATCTGGCGTCCAGCTCAGTAACGGTTGGGTTTGACAATCCACACACCGTCCTCTCCGTCTACTTCCGCGAAGCGTACCGCAACGGTCTCTTCCCTCGACGTTGGCACGTTCTTGCCGATGAAGTCAGGACGAATGGGAAGTTCCCGGTGACCGCGGTCGGCCAGAGCTGCGAGTTGCACTAGTCGTGGGCGTCCTGTCACCATGACAGCGTCGAGCGCAGCGCGCACAGTCCGCCCTGTGTAGAGCACGTCATCGACCAATACGACTGTGCGCCCTTCAACATCTAGTCCTTCCACGGGCAACCGCTTAGGTTCCGAGCCTTTGATGTCATCCCGGTAAGGCCTGACGTCCAGGTGCCAAACTTCGGGCGCCTTACCTTCGATCTGAGCCATCTTTTGCGCGATTCTGTCGCCAAGCACGGCACCGCGGGTCTTGATCCCGATGAGCACCATGCCGTCAAGTCCCTTGTTTCGCTCGAGCACCTCGTGCGCCATGCGCGTGATCGACCGCTGCATCGCTGCAGCGTCGAGAATCGGTGTCTCCAAAGGCGGTACTCTCCTCCCTCGCTTCTGCAGTCGGCACCACCGAACAAAAAGCGGCTGCCGTCCCTGAGGCGGCAGCCGCTTTCGCCAAGCCGGAGAATCCCCGAACCTGACGTTTTTCCGACGACCTTTCCAACCTCACAGGATTGGTTTAAAGGACAGCTTTGTTTTTCATACCGTATCAATTTCACAGCCCTGAGTCAAGAGCCAAAGTCACTCAACCACCTTGTTGCGCAGAAGCTCGAGCAGACGTTCCATATCCAGCGGCAGTGGGGCTTCAAATACAAGCCTTTCCCCTGATACAGGGTGGGTAAATCCCAGCTTACTCGCGTGCAACGCCTGACCCGAGATGTCAAGTGTGTGCCGTGGACCATAGACTGGATCACCTGCCAGAGGATGTCCGATGTACGCCAGGTGAACGCGAATTTGATGCGTGCGTCCGGTCTCCAGCCTGAGTGACAAGTAACTGTAGTGCTCAAACCACTCCACAACGCGAAAGTGCGTTACCGCGTGCTTTCCGCGTTCAGCGACGGCCATGCGCTGACGTTGGTTCGGGTCGCGACCAATTGGGGCGTCGACCAAACCAACTTGGTGGGGGACCCTTCCGTGCGCGATGGCCAGGTACATGCGTTCCATCTCGTGTACGCGCAGTTGCTCTGTCAAGCTATGGTAAGCGCGATCAGACTTCGCCACAACAAGCAACCCAGATGTATCTTTGTCAATCCGGTGGACGATGCCTGGCCGCGTGCTACCTCCCAAGGAAGACAGGTGCGTGCCGCGGCCGAGCAGGCCGTTTACCAGCGTTCCTTGCCAATGACCCGCGCCCGGATGTACGACGAGCCCGCGCGGCTTATTCACCACCAACACATCGGCGTCCTCGTAAGCGATGTCGAGATCCATCTGTTCCGGGGTGACTTCCTGTGATTCGGGCTCCGTCACTGCCACGTCATACATTGCGCCCTCGACAACAGGTTCACTGCTCTTCACGTGACGCCCAGCACGCATCACCATTCCGGCGTCGACCCATGACTGAACTTGGCTTCTTGAAACTGCGTAATCGAGTTCAGTCAATTGGTCGGTTAACCATCGATCGAGTCGCGCCCCTGCGTCAGCCGACTCCACAATCACGCGCTCCTGAATAGTACTCACTGATCCGCCTCTCCCGTCGCGTCCCGCGTTTGCGTCGGCGCATTCTTTCGACCCTTGCGGTCGGAAGTGAATGCCCAAATGAGAAGCAGAGCTACACCGACATCAATACAAACATCAGAAAAGTTGAACACAGGGAAGTTAATCGGCTTGAAGTACACGTAGTCAATGACAGTTCCCCACACGACCCGGTCCGTGAGGTTGCCAATTGCCCCTCCCAGAACCAGTGCCAACCCCATCTGAACCAGCGGTCCGGGCCGCCACTTCTGACGCACGTATATGACCGCGCCGATGACAACCAGAGCGACCAATATAAACAGCCACCGTGCATTAGGTAAGATGCCAAAAGCAGCGCCTGGGTTGCGAATGTAATCAAAATAAAACGCAGGTGGTAATACCGGGATCATCTGGTCCTGAACCATGTGCGTTCGCACCAGCCACTTAAGTCCTTGATCGATCACCCAAACGATCACCGCGACTACATAAACCACTCACTCCACCATCCTTCTAGGTGAAGTGTGGCAAAATCTTGGCTTAGCGTCAAATAGAAGTGTTACGGCAGTTGCTGACGATACTGTTCATTTGAGACAAAGTCCATGTCGTCCACAACACCTTCGTTGTCGTCGAGCGGAATCTGGTTGTAATCGTGGGCGTACTCTGGCCGCTCGTTATACCGCTCCACAGCCTGCCAGCTGTCTTCTCCGTCAAAGGCCACGTAGTCCTTGTCATCCATGTCCGTTCGTCCATAGCCCGGCCATAAAATTTCCTCTTCGACAGGTCTCGTGCGATCGGGATGGACGGTTTCATCTTCTCGCTTGCAGTCAATGCACAAAGTTGCCAGCGGATTGGCTGTCATTCGCTCCTCACCGATCGCTTTCCCACAAGCTTCGCACGTCCCGTACGTACCGTCATCGATCGCCTGTTGCGCGCGTTCGATCGCTTGCAACCGCAATTTTTGTCCATCACGCAACGCCAAGTCTTTTCCGCGTTCAAACAACTCGGACGCAATGTCAGCAGGATGGTTGTCGTACATCGACAACTCTCCTAGCTCGTCCCGCATAGCATCATCCAAACCATACTGGCCCGTAGCAAGCAAGCGTTCTTCTGTCTCCGCGTGCATCTGCTGCAGACGTGTCCGCGCTTCCTCCCACATTTCTGGAACCCCCCTCCAGTTATCAGCATCTTTAGTTTCCGACGCCGCAAAGGGAACATACTGCCCGCCGTGTTCCAATTTTGTTCAAAAGACTGTCACCGTCCGGTCACGTCCGCGTCAGGGACACAGTGTATGATGGGAGTACGTACGAGGAAATGGAGCGAATCGGTTTGCATCGATACCGCCTGCGCACCTTGTCCTTGGTTCTCATTTGGGTAGGTGCCATCGAAGTTGGCGCAAGCTTGCTAGCAAAGGTCTGGTTCCAGTACACGCTTCAGATCAGCCCGTTGTTTCTTTCCGCACTGCTCGCAGGGGTATGTCTGTACGTCGTGGCTCGAGTCATGTAGAAAAGCCAAAGAGCCCGGTGCGATACCGGGCTTTGGCAAGCAGTTGAGTAGGTCCGATGATTAAGCGGTAGGATGGCTGAAAATCGCTGGCTCTTTCGTGTTTGTGGCCACGTCCTCGTCAAACCGTTCCCATTCCCCGGATTCAAGCATTTCAAGTTGCGCCTGAATGAGTGAACGGAAGCGGGCACGGAAAATGGCTGCGTGTCTTTGCACCTCTTCGACCTCAAGCGCAATCTTCCTCGACTTATTCAGAGCTTCACTGACAATCCGGTCTGCATTTTTCTCTGCTTCCTTGAGGATGAGCTGTGCTTCTTTGCGCGCGTTTGACTTGACTTCTTCGGATGTCTCCTGAGCCACGATGATGGCCTTCGACAGGCTCTCCTCAATATTCGTAAAGTGCTGTAGTCGCTCGTTCATCTGTTCCATGCGTTCTTCGAGTTCCTTGTTCTGGCGGATCAGAGCCTCATAGTCCTGAATCACGCGTTCCAGAAAATCGTCCACTTCATCTTCATCGTACCCGCGAAACGCTCGGCCAAATTCCTTGTTATGGATGTCTAACGGGGATAACGGCATCACGCACACCTCCTGAAATCGACACACAACACCACAATCATGCGAAACTCGACAATTCTTCCTGTCAATTCGACGAAATAGAAGAAACTCCTGCTGATTTGTCAGCAGCATGCCCACCTGTTGTCGCTCTACCTTCGTGATGGGAGAATCCCCACGACAAGACGGATTCGTCCTTTCTTACTTAAGCCTACAGATTCGAACACCCGAACACGACCGAAACCGCGGACAGACAAGACATCCCCAACCTCCACGGGCTCGTCCGCGCGCTCTGTCGCCACATGGTCGACAGACACCCGCCCCGCCTGAATCGCTTCTTGAGCAGTGCCCCTTGACCAATGACACGCGGCTGCAACCACCGCATCAAGGCGCATCGAAGCAACAGACAGGGTCGCCGTGGTATACACCACTTTCGGCCACACCACTTCTTGGTCAACTATTTCGACGTGGACGGAGACCCGCCCCGCCTGGTGCAACTCCCGGCAGACGTGTCCGGCGATCGTCGGGTCAACGGCACAAAGTGCACGCTCACCATCGACTGCCAGGTCGCCCACCTTGCGTCGTTCAACTCCGGTACCAAGCAGGGCCCCAAGGAGCGCACCGTGCGTTAGTGGTTGTACCGCGTCAATCGACAGTGTTGTTATTTGAAAATCAGCGGCCTCAGGATACCACTCCCCAGGCATCAGCAAGAGGCGTTGGCGCTCCGCCTCTTGATAACCGCCATAACCCTGTACGACCATCCCCGCCGCTCGTGCCCTGCTAGTCGCCAATCTCTGTTCCCTCGGCGACAGGAAGTCCGTGAGTTGCCATTGACCACGAACATTCACGCGTGTGATGTAATCCTCGATACGGCGGATGAACGGACGTTCTGAGGGACGAACTTCCATCAGCGGACAATCGCCGACAGCACCGAGAGTATGCCGGCTTGAAGAAAAAAGTAGACAATCACGGCAACAATGAAGGAGATGTCAATTCCGACACCGCCGATACGAAGTGGTGGGATGTAGCGACGAAATAAGCCGAGGTAAGGCTCCGTCACTTTGTACAAAAACACACCAAGCCTTGTCTGGGCTAGGTCGGGCACCCAGGAGAGCACTGCCGTTGCAATCAGGACATACCCATAGACCGTGAGTACTACTTGAATAAGATTCAGGACAATTCCCATGCTCCGGGCTTCACCCAGCCCTTCTACAAATTTTGCGGTCGGATTCGCTCTCCGACCAGACGACGACCAACCCTGACTAACGTGGCGCCCTCTTCGATCGCGATGGCGAAGTCGTTCGACATGCCCATGGACAGTTCCCGAAACTCCGGCCAGGACAACGATTGGCGCACTTCCAGTGAGAGTTCCCGCAACGCCCGAAACCAAGGACGCGTCTCCTCCACATCCTCTGCATGTGGCGCCATCGTCATCAGGCCCTTCCACTCTACTCCAGGAAGTCCCTGGACTTTCCGGAGGAATGGCTCGACCTCTTCGGGCGATAACCCCGTTTTTGTCGTTTCCCCCGAAACGTTAACTTGCACCAGCGCCTTGATGACACGTCCCTGGGCTGCAGCACGTTCGCTGAGTGCCTGAGCAAGGGCAAGCGAGTCAACTGAGTGAACCCAAGAGAAATTCGGAACCACGTACTTTACCTTGTTCAGCTGCAGGCGGCCGATAAAGTGCCAACAGATGGATTGTGGCAGGTGTTCGTTTGCGAAGTCGAGTTTTACCCGAGCATCCTGCCAGCGGTTCTCGGCAAAGTCGGAGCAGCCGTTTTGCAGTAGAGGAGCGAGAACCTGCTCATCTGCAGATTTTGTCACGGCCACAATCCGCACGCTCTCTGGCGTTCTTCCGGAGCGTTGGGCCGCCGCTGCGATCTCTGCTCGTAACGCCAGATACCGCGTGGTGATATCCACGTCGAGCGGGCTCTTGCGAGGCTCACCCGTACCGAGAGAGGAGTTCAACGCTCGTCGCCCCCTGTCTAGCCCTACCCGAGCCGAATGGCGCCGAGCAATCGTCCTGTCTTACCTTGCTCGGCACGATGTGAATACAACAGGTGTGTGTGGCACGCCGTACAAACGCCAACATCGTGAATGTGCTCTTCGGTAACCCCGGCACTGAGCAAATCCAGACGAATGCAAGCTTGTTGACTGAACAGGTACTTCCCGGGCCGCGCGTGTCGAGGTAGAAGTGGCCCCCGACCAAATGACTCCATGACAGGCTCCGCGACCCGGTCGTCCACTTCGTAACAACAGCGGCGAATCGACGGACCAAGCCACACATCCACGTCCTGCGGACGGGATCCAAACGCCTCACTCATCGTTCGCAGCACCTCACGCGAGATGTGTGACACGGTGCCACGCCAGCCCGAGTGAGCAGCGCCAATCACACCTGCTTTTGCGTCATAAAAAAGCATCGGCACACAGTCTGCTGCCATAATCGTCAGCGCGAGACCCGGCACATTCGAGACAACCCCGTCAACACCGGCAATCGGGGGAGAACTAGGCGTACTGCCCCGGCCGCGGTGCGCTTCGGTAACAACAGCTACCCCGGCTCCGTGTACCTGCTCAGGAACCACCAAATCTTCGAGGTTTGCCCCGATCGCCTCAGCACAACGGCGGCGGTTTTCCGTCACCGCTGCGGCATCGTCGCCCACATGGTAACCGACATTTAACGACTGGTAGGGGGCTTCGCTCACGCCGCCTTCGCGGAAGGAGAAGATTCCCCGTACACGGTCTGTGGGCCACTCTGGCCGTATCCAGACGGGATCACCCGCAGACCCTGTCCAATTTGTGCGCATGCGTTCGCACCCCCTTCTCCCGGTATCATACCGTAGATGTAAGCGGTTTGGCGAGGTCATAGATTGGAATCCTGAAGCGATCGCGAAACAAGGGCCACCAGGCCCTCGTCAATACCCACCCGTTCCTTGTTTCCCGGACTGCGGAGGAATGTAATAGCTCGATTCGTGTCCGCTGTGCAAGTCGACCAAAATCACGTCTGAGCCTATTTTGACGATCTGGTGCCACGGAATGACGTAATCCTGGCCTCCCCCCACCATGCCGAAGAACTTTCCCTGGCCAGGAATCACCAGGGCCCGCACAAGTCCGCTGTCGGTGTCAATCTCCAGGTCACCGATCGTTCCAAGCCGCTTGCCATCTCCAACGTTAACGACATCCTTGGCTTGCAGGTCAGATATGCGCACTCATGACACCGCCTTTGGCCATCCGAACTCGGACAGCGCCGATTCGTTGACCTCATATCTATATGCGGTGGGTCAGCTTTGGATGTGTTTTTGCATGCGGTGAATCGCAGCTTTCTCGAGGCGTGACACCTGCGCTTGAGAGATGCCAATCTCGTCCGCGACTTCCATTTGTGTCTTCCCTTCATAGAAGCGCATTGAGAGGATTTTCTTCTCGCGGTCTGTGAGCTTGTGCATCGCTTCCCGAATCGCGATCTCTTCGACCCACGACGAGTCGAGGTTTTTGTCGTCGTGAATCTGGTCCATGACGTAAATCGGGTCGCCTCCGTCGTGGTAGATGGGCTCGAACAAGGAGACTGGATCCTGAATGGCGTCGAGGGCAAACACCACGTCTTCCTTCGCCACCTCCATCCGTTGTGAAATCTCGAGAATGGTCGGTTCACGCAGGTTCTGATTCGTCAGCTGATCACGGATTTGCAGTGCCTTATAGGCTATGTCGCGAAGCGACCGACTCACCCGGATTGGGTTGTTGTCCCGCAGATAACGGCGAATTTCACCGACGATCATCGGCACAGCATAGGTTGAAAAGCGGACATTCTGACCGAGGTCGAAGTTGTCGATGGCTTTCATTAGACCGATACACCCGACCTGAAACAGGTCATCTACATGTTCGCCACGGTTGTTGAACCGCTGAATCACAGACAGTACGAGCCGCAAATTTCCATTCACAAGCTTTTCTCGCGACTCGAGGTCCCCCTCCTTCAGTTTGTAAAACAACTCCCGCATCTCGACGTTTGTCAAGACAGGGAGTTGGGATGTATTGACGCCACAGATCTCTACTTTGTTCCGCTTCATCACCGAGTTCCCCCCAAGGTGCCAAGGACGACCGCCGTCCGTCGCGGCTAATGAATCCGTCCTCAGTATTTCCCAGGGGGGGGTTCTTATGCATTGGTCAACAGTGACACAACCGACCAGACGCTGTCGGTACACAACTCCATTCACGGCGAATGTGGCTGGTTCAAGCCGATCGCCGCGCCGTAGCAGCACGCGGGGCCATCTCCGCGATCGCGTCGAGCAATAGTAGCGTACGGAGGAACGCGGCCGTCTCCGCGATCGCGCCGCGCCGTAGCAGCGTACGGCCGCTTATTGCCCCGTCTGAGGGGGCAACCGGCTCTTATAAGCTGTTCTTAGCCGCTTCAGCAGCAATAATCCGCCTCTCCGACTCGAAAATCAGCCGATAAACCGTTGCGAACAGCCTCAGACGGCCAACCGACGCTCACGGAGCCTCGATAGGCGGTTCTGAGCCGCTACGGAGAGGCCTCCGTCAAACCTCCGTCAAACCTCCGACAAACCGATTGACACCTACCGAAGCGTGGGCGAGGCTGTAGGTGTCAAATTGACACTTACCGAAGCGTGGGTACGGCTGTAGGTGTCAAATTGACACTTACCGGATCGCGGGTACGGCTGTAGGTGTCAAATTGACACTTACCGAAGCGTGGGTACGGCTGTAGGTGTCAAATTGACACTTACCGAAGCGTGGGCGAGGCTGTAGGTGTCAATCCGACAAACCTCCGTCAAACCTCCAGCCCCGCAGACGAGAACTGGAGAAATTCGGATGCAAGACCGTACCTTCCAAAAAATCGAGACGGAACAGGTCAAATCGGAGCGCTCGCTTTAGCGTCTGTGACGGTCTGACCCGTGCGCCTCTCAAATCATGCGGTTGAACTCTTTGCGCAGACGTTTGATGATCCGCTTCTCGAGGCGGGAAATGTACGACTGCGAAATCCCAAGGAGGTCAGCAACATCCTTTTGCGTCATCTCTTCGCCAGTCCCAAGTCCGAATCGAAGCTCCATGATTCTACGTTCACGATCAGTCAGTTTCTCGAGTGCATCATAGAGCAGTGTCCGGTCAACTTCTTCTTCAAGGTTGCGGTAGATGGTGTCCGCTTCGGTGCCCAAGACGTCGGAGAGGAGAAGTTCGTTTCCATCCCAGTCGACGTTGAGCGGTTCGTCAAACGAGACCTCAGACCGCAACTTGTTGTTGCGCCGGAGAAACATCAGAATCTCGTTCTCAATGCACCTCGAAGCGTACGTCGCAAGTTTGATCTTTTTACCCGGGTCGAAAGTGTTCACGGCCTTAATTAGCCCAATCGTGCCGATCGAGACCAAGTCCTCAATGTTGAGCCCAGTGTTTTCAAACTTGCGGGCAATGTAGACAACCAATCGTAAGTTGCGTTCGATCAACATCGCCCGAACAGCTTCGTCCCCTCCTGGAAGGCGACTGAGCAGATACTCTTCCTCTTCTCGCGTCAGCGGCGGCGGCAGGGCCTCTCCTCCACCGACGTAGTAGACTTCTTCACTGCCCCCCGCCAGTCGCAGACGAATTTCGATCCAAAGCAGCTGCAACCGCATCCTGAGTCTGATCCCGATTGGTATCGTGGGTTTCAATGCTGTCATCCCTCACAATGGCTTCAATGTGCATGATGGCCTGAAATTGGTCGTCCAAAGAGAGTCCACCTTCATGCGCCGCCAACAGTACTTCAGTCGCTGCTGGGTACCATCCCGAATCACTCCGGATGAACACAGTGTCGGGGCGAACCGCAAACGTCAGTTGTTGGGTCCCGCCGGCTCCACGGTACGGCACGATTGAAATCCGACGCATCCACGCCTCGTCAGTGATTCCTGACAGAACGTCCAGCATGTCCGCTTGCTTCGAGTGCACGACGGACAGCGCGTCAGGGAGCAGGGGCGCCAGAACCCGGGATTCGACAAGGCAGACCGGTTTTCTACTGATCGGATCACGAAGTTGGTTCCCTGTGTCAACGAGACCCGTGAAAGTCACTTCCCTCTCTCCGATTGACGCCTTGACCTCAACTCGCTGCGCCTTCTGGATCTGCATGCGACGCACACGCCCGACACCGTAGCGTAAGATTCCCGCGCCAAGAACAACCGCGAGAATGAGCGACAGGCTCTTGACGCTCGTCGTGAACACGAGTCGATGAGTGGCGACTTCGACTCCACTAGCTACTGAAACGCCCGGCAGTGCAAAGTGCAGAGCGATGGCTGCACCCGCGAACACGAAAGTCACCAGGTAGTACATCGCCACGGCCCGTCCGAGGTCGAGCCAGTTACGCCATGGTACGCCCAAACCTACGATCCATAAGGAGGCGAGCGCTTTGCCGGCCCAAGTGGTGAACAGCTGAAGGTGTGGGACAAACATCAGTAGCGCGTACAGCGAGCCGACAAGCGCTGCGAGAAGCAATCTCCGCGGGCGGGCGGAGCGCTTCATAATCCAGCACGTCGTCCACAAGATCGCGGCGTCCATGAGGAAGTTAACCAGCCACACCACGTCGATATATACGACTGGTATAGGCATGGCATCACCCCGGATTCAGCGTTGGCCCCAGTATAGTTCATCTCTATTACAAAGCCTGTCGGAACTTGACTGAGATTCAAGAGAGTTTTTGTTGAGGCATTGAAAGTTTTGTCTCTACGTAACGACGGCTTGGTGCGTCAGACCTGTACAAACAAAAAACGCTGCACCGACAAGGTCGGGCAGCGCAGAATGCGAGGAATCACGAAGGAACTGACTTGTCTAGCGATCGCGGAAACGGCTATTTTGCCGACGGATGTAGGCCGGCACGTCCCAAGAGTTCGTCACGGCGGCCTGTGCCTGACCCTGGCTCAGCTCATCGAGAACGGCTGACCGCTGGCGAGATGGTGGTTGAACCTGCATGTTCGGCGTCGCTTCAAAACCCGTTGCAATGACCGTCACAATGATCTCGTCTTCGAGTTCCGGGCTAATCACAGCGCCGAAAATCATGTTGACGTCCGGATCTGCAGCGGAGGAAACGATATCGGCCGCCTCGTTGACTTCCCAGAGGCTGAGGTTGTTTCCACCAGCCACCTGCATTAAGACACCACGCGCCCCGTCAATCGAGGTCTCAAGCAGTGGACTGCAGATCGCGTTTTTCGCAGCTTCGGCAGCGCGATTTTCACCCGTGGCGACGCCGATGCCCATCAGCGCGGAGCCACGCTCCGTCATGATCGACTTCACGTCAGCAAAGTCCACGTTGATGAGCCCTGGCACCGCGATCAAATCAGAAATACCCGCTACACCCTGTCGCAAAACGTTGTCAGCTTCGCGGAAAGCCTCGAGCACTGGCGTGTTTCGATCGACAATCTCAAGCAGGCGGTCGTTCGGGATCACGATTAACGTATCAACCTTCTCTTTCAGGTTCGCTACGCCTTGTTCAGCCTGCAACATGCGCCGCTTTTGTTCAAAGCGGAACGGCTTGGTCACAACTCCCACGGTCAAAGCGCCTAGCTCTTTCGCGATCTCGGCGATAATCGGGGCAGCGCCCGTGCCAGTGCCGCCGCCCATTCCCGCGGTCACGAAGATCATGTCTGCGCCGCGCAATGCGTTCGTGAGCGCCTCGCGACTCTCTTCAGCAGCTTTCTTCCCCACTTCCGGATTGGCGCCTGCACCGAGTCCACGGGTCAGTTTCTCACCAATCTGAATCCTCGTCTCCGCCTTGGCAAGTTGAAGCGCCTGAGCGTCGGTGTTCACCACGATAAAGTCAACGCCTTCAATGCCGGACTCAATCATGCGATTGACGGCGTTACAGCCGCCTCCTCCGACGCCAACGACCTTGATGCGCGCGAACGACTCAAAATCCGTATCAAAATCCAGCATCGCTGTTCCTCCTTGGGACATATCCTCGCATCTCTTGCTGTCTATCGCGACCAGCCTCAGACAAAGTCACGAAACCAGTCCTTGAGGCGGACGAAAAATCCTCCACCTGTCTTCACGGGTCGACTATACGAACCTGATTCTACCGGTGCAGACTTTGCCTGCGCACGTACGGCATAGGCCAGTGTACCCACGCCATTGACAAACGACGGGTCGCGCACGCCGATGAAGTCAGGAATGGCGATCCGAACAGGCGCCTGCAACTCTAGCTCAGCAAGTTCACCCGCTCCCTGCATCGACATGACGCCGCCGTGCATGACGTAGCCACTAGCTAAGTCCGCCGCAAAACCCATCTTCTCTATTTCCTTTCGCACGAGGCTGAAAATCTCCTGCATGCGAGGTTCGATGATCATTGCCAAATCAACCTGGGTGAATTCCACTTGTTGGTTGCTGCCAATCCGCGGTACTTGAAAGCGTTCGTCGTCTGATGCCGAATCCACCCACGCACACCCGTGACGAAGTTTCACTTGCTCCGCTGCCACAGTTTGCGTCTTCAACCCAATGG
>JAKAXI010000012.1 GCA_021816665.1 Bacillota bacterium
TCCACTTTTTAAAGTAGGTCAGCGCGGCGAGAATGCCGATGGACGTGAATCCGATGAGGACATCGGAGATCCAGATGAGCGGCCCTTCTTTCCACATCAGGAAAGTATCTGCGAAGTGCATAAACTGGCTCATCACGACTGACTCCCCCCTTTACCTGAGCCGACACTGCTTGGTACGGGCATCCCTTTGGTCATGCCCGGCATTGCGGTCATGTTCTTGGAACCGTTGTAGTTGTTCGGATTGATGAAGCCCGAGAAGTTCATAGTTCCGACTGAACTTGGTTTCAGCAGCTTTTTGTACTCCTTAGTCGTCAGATGTGGCGACTTGTTCTTGATGTTTTGCACCCACTTTTGGAAGTCTGGTTCTGTTTTCGCCACCACTTTGAAAGTCATGTGCGCGAAGCCGGTTCCAGAGTATTGGGCGCTGCGTCCGAGGTAGGTCCCTGGTTGATTGGCTTGCAGCCACAAGCCCAGGTCTTCACCTGGCATGTCCATCTCCATGCCTCCAAGGGACGGGACCCAGAAGGAGTTCATGGGGCCAATGGCTGTCAACTGAAAGTCGACCGGCTCACCGGCAGGAATTGCGAGGTAGTTGACGGTTTCGATGCCGTACTGCGGATAGGCGAACAGCCATTTCCACTGAGCGGACGCCACGTAGATCACGACCGGCTTTTTGGTCGTGTCGGTCGTCGCGACCGAATTTGTCGTCGCGGCAGACGCGCTCGGTGGTTTCAAAAGTCGGAACGTGACGATCACGGTTGGGATGGCAATGGCGACCACAATGATGATCGGAATGACTGTCCAGATCGTCTCGAGCAGTGTGTTGCCGTCAGTCTCCGGTGGCACGTAGTCTGCGTTCTCGGGTGTCGCCCGGTACTTGACCATGACCCACGCGAAAATCGCGAACACGACGAGTGCAACACCGGCCATGAGGATGAACGGAAAAACAATAAGATTGAGTTCTTCGTGTCCGACCGGCCCCTTCGGTTGCAAGACTGGGACATTGACACCACACCCAGTGAGCAGCACAACGAGCGCGCCTGCGGCCGCGACCGTTTTCAACCATCGGCTGGCTGAACGCATAGATTCCCCCCCTGTTCTGTTGGAAGTTGCGGAACCCCCCTTGACATTTGCCCGTTGACTACCGCAAATGTGTTCCTCAACCAATCAGAATGGTATCAGGGGGATGGCCCTTATTTGTAGGTTCTTATGCGCTGTTCATGAATCTCTCACACTGCTGCGATAAAGTTGACAAGAATCCGCAACACTCTGTTCACAATTACCGGTTAGACTGGCGTAGACAACGTCGTGGAAGGAATTTGGTTGGATCTATCACGCGGAATGTCGTACTCTAAAGGCGACTGTTTGTACACAAAGGAGTGGCACCAATGCCGACCTATGCTCAGCGACCGTGGCTCTACCGGTCGACCATCATATTGGCCGTATTGACGCTCATTGCGTTTCTGGCGGTCAACACGATTGGCTTTGTCGATACGGAAACCGGGTCCCAGTTCGGCTGTGGGCATCAATGGCCGCTGTGTAACGGGGCCGTAATCCCCCAGCACTGGGGGATCAAAACGATTATTGAATTCAGTCACCGCGGACTGGTCGCCTTGGCGACGATTTTGCTGCTGGCACTCTGTGCAATGGTGTGGGTGCAGTATCGCAAGTGGATTGAAGTCAAGGTCTTGATGGCGTTTGCCATTGGGTTTGTCTTCCTGGAAGCGGCACTTGGCGCACTTGGCGTCATCTTTGGCGATCAACCGATCGAGTTGGCGTTCCATTTTGGTGTATCGCTCGTTGCCTTCAATGCGATTCTGCTTTTGACGCTCATTATCCGCTACATTCGCAGAAGCATTGAGCGCAACCCAGCTGCTCCGTCACTGCGCGGTGAGACGCCGCGCAAGCTGCGGGTGTGGACGTGGGTTGCCGTGATCTACACCTACGTGGCGATGTACATCGGAGCGTACGTCGCAAGCACAGGCGATGGCCACTTGTTCAGAGGTTGGCCGATACCGCTGGAGAGCCCATCTGTTGGACCTGCGTTTGCCGTGGACTGGCTACACAGAACTGTGGCGCTTGGGCTGCTCGTCCTGTCCGTTTACCTCGCCATTCTTGCTGGACGCATTCGTACACGCCGGCCGGACCTGTTCTTTGGCAGTTTGACGCTCGTCGTGTTGGTCTGCATTCAGGCCTTGAGCGGAGCCCTTTTGTTGGCGACGAACTTTACACTCTTTTCGTTCTTGATCCATGTCACCGTCGTGACCTTCCTGTTTGCTGCCGTATGCTATTTGGCTATGCAGGCGCTGCCGGAGCCGACACGCCGCTGGAACGCCGGAGGCAGTTCGCGTTCGAACGAGACAGGGTACCCAACTCCAGGAAAGGGTCAGCCGGGACACGCGGGGAACTGAACATTCGGGTTCTCCGCCTCCTTTTTTTGAGAAGATTTATCGAAATAATCACGATTGCATCACTATTGCCAAACAGCGGCTAGCGCGATACAATGTCCAACTATCGGATTCACGTGGACTCATACCGGACGGCGATGCGCGCGCTAATCCAACGAGCAAAGTAGAGAGAAAGAGCTGAGAGACGGGAGTGGAGTAAGCAATGGATGTTGTGATGGGGCTGCTTGGTTGTGGGACCGTCGGTGCTGGGGTCGTCGAACTGACAAGGCGGCGGGCGGAGCGGATTGAAGCAATGACGGGAACCCGACCCGTGATCAAAAAGATCCTTGTGCGCGACACAACCAAACCGCGCGGCGTGCATTTGCATGGTGAAGTGTTAACCGACCGACCCGAAGATGTACTTGATGACCCTGCGGTCGGTCTGGTGATCGAGACGATCGGCGGCATTGAACCTGCCAGAAGTTTTATCTTGCGCGCCATTGCCGCAGGTAAGCATGTTGTCACCGCGAACAAGGACCTGATGGCCTTGCACGGTGAGGAGATTCTGGACGCGGCGGAATCTGCGCACGTCGAAGTGTTTTATGAAGCTGCAGTCGGCGGCGCGATTCCGCTCATCCGGCCGCTCAAGGGCTGCTTGACCTCCAATGAGATCACGGACCTCAAAGGCATCATCAATGGTACCACGAACTACATTGTGTCCAAGATGACAGAGACAGGCGCTGATTTTGAAGCCGTGCTCGCCGAGGCTCAGGAGCTCGGATACGCAGAGAGCGACCCGACGAGCGACGTCGATGGCCTCGACGCGGCTCGCAAACTGACCATCTTAGCGTCGATCGCGTTTCACACCCGCGTCAACTTGGCAGATGTGTCCGTTCGCGGCATTCGCTCCATCACGGCAGCCGATGTCGCCTACGCGAAGGAACTCAACTGCGTGATCAAACTGTTGGCAGTTGGACGTGAACGCGGGGGAGTCCTCCAGCTGGAGGTGCGACCATCTCTCGTGCCTTTGGCGCACCCACTCGCCGCGGTTTCCGACGCCTTCAACGCGCTGTTTGTGCGCGGGGACGCCGCCGGTGATCTGATGTTCTTTGGCCGTGGCGCTGGCTGCATGCCGACCGCGAGTGCGGTTGTGGGCGACATCATCGAAGTCTTGCAGAACATGCGGATGGGGATTTCCGAGACAGTCGGCGCAACCCGGTTGCCGAGAAAGCTCGTTGCCACCAACCAAGGACCGGAAGGCCGCTACTACATCCGACTGACCGCAAAAGACCGTCCCGGCGTGTTTGCGCAAGTCGCCGGTGTGTTCGGCGATGCTGGAGTAAGCATGGAGAGCGTGTTGCAGCGTCGGTTAGCTGATCAGGACGCCCAGATTGTCGTCGTCACGCACAATGTCCGGCAAGCCGAATTGACCGCCGCAGTCGACCGGTTAGCACTGCTCGAAGCTGTATCTTCAGTCGATAATGTTTTGCCGGTTGAGGAGATAGATGCCGACGGTCCCGTGATGGACGACATCATGGACGACCTTGCGGCGCCTGCAGCGAGCTTGTCGTAATAGCTCGGTTGCGTGTACCATGGGGAAGACTGGGGGGGCGCGTCTATGCCATCGGTATCGGTTTGGCTGGCCTTCGCGGCCGGCCTGCTTTCGTTTGTTTCACCTTGCACACTGCCAATGTTTCCGTCCTATCTCGGGTACATCACGGGTGTGTCGTTCCAGCAACTGTCCGGCTCGGGGCAGGCGGCAGTCGTTGGAGCTCCCGTTGGCCCGCCGCCAGGGGCACGCTCGAAGGCATTCCTGCATGCGCTGTTCTTCTCCATTGGACTCAGTGTGCTGTTCGTTGCGCTCGGTCTTGTGTCGACCACAATTGGCCGCTTTTTCGTGGAGTACAAATCGACTGTGCGGCTGGTCGCAGGCGTCGTCATCGTCGTGATGGGGCTGTTCATGGCAGGGGTGATTCGCAGCTCGTGGTTGCTGCGTGAACGCCGAATCCGCCTTCCGCAGGCAAAACCGCTCGGTTATTTCGGGTCGGTGCTGGTCGGTATCGGGTTCGCTGCTGGCTGGACGCCATGCGTGGGGCCGATTCTGTCCACTGTACTGATGATGACCGCTGCAAATCCTAGCGTGGGAACTTGGTACATGGTGGTCTACGCACTCGGATTCTCGGTTCCATTTCTGGTCTTCGCGGTTACCTTGACATCCTTGCGCCCGATCTTGCGCTACACGGAACGCATCGCCAAGGCTGGCGGTTGGCTGATGGTCGTGATGGGGATATTGCTTGTCTCAGACAAGCTGACTTGGATCACGGTGTGGATTGAACGGTCAACCGGCTTCACGGGCATTGGTCTGTAAGTGGCAAATGAAGTTCGCTTCGGAAATAGGCTGCTCGTTCGATCGCCATCGCGATTGCGGGTTGGCCTGTTTCCCATGCCCTGCGGCGCAGGATGGCGCGAAAATACTTTGTCGTGAGCTCGTCTCGACTGTCTTCCACGACCCACGGCAGCGCCATTCGCAGGAGCGACGCTCTGGCCCTGGCGTTGTCCGGGTGGAGCAGAAACAGGCACCACTCTGGAATCGGTATGACATGGCCGGAAAACGCGAAGTCGAGCAAGGCCACTTTGACATCTTTGTTGAGACCGCGTCCCCGGGCTGCGGTGAGGAGCCAAGTCCCACACTCAATCGCGGGAGGCGCAGGCTGAACGGCGGGATCGACCGCCTGCAGCGTACACAATCCGACCAACTCGCCGTTCACCTCCACTGCGCGCGCGCAGCCCCAGCCAAACACTTCTGCGGCTGCTAATTCACTCAGTCTCGTCTGCCACAGAGCTTCGCTCTGGCCAAACGGCCAATCCGTGCTTTGTTGCCCCGCCAGCCACAACCGGGACGCTGTTGACGGATCAAGATGCTTGAGTGTGACGGATGCACGTTCGTTCACAGGCATCTCCTTTTCGCAATGTCATGCAAGTGTGTGTCTTCATGATGACGCAGTGGCGCACCCTCTGCAATGTCGCTTGATGCGGTCTCTTCAGTCGCTTTGCTATACTGAATCAAGCGACACAGTGTCAGGCGAAACTGATGCTTGTGGCACTTTGCGGGTTGCGGAAGGCGAGGAGACGCACATGGAAACCAGAGAACAAGTAGCTTTTGAAGATGCGGTGCGGCAGATGCAACGGGCGCTGTCTCATCGGTTAAAAAGCCTCGAGGAAGAGCGACGTGAGCTAGCCGATGAGGGCGAGCGGAAAGAGTTGACGCTTCGCATCGAGGAAGTCGAACACATGCTTGATGTACTGAACACTCTCCACCGCTAGACTGTGCGTGGTGTGTCGTGTTGCGTCTGACGGTAGAGTTGGATTGCGCGCGTGCGGCCGGAAAGAAGATTCATAGGATTTTACCCCTCGATCATATAAGATAGAGACATCGCGATTCGGTGCGAGTCTGCCGGTTGGACGGGCTTCACGGCCTGTTCAAGCCGATCAAAGAGGGCGGGCTGACCGCTTCACACCGGCAGACACGAGGATGGGGTGAGGAGGAACCAGCTTTGCTTTGGAATCCAACCGTTGAAACAATGCCCAGAGAGGCCATTTTGGCTTTACAGTTGGAACGGCTGCAGCAAACACTGCAGCATGTGTACAAAAACGTACCCCTGTACCAAGAACGATTTGCCTCGCACGGTGTATTACCGGAGCACCTGACCACGCTCGATGACCTGAAAAAGTTCCCGTTCACCACCAAATCAGACCTCAGAGACACGTATCCGTTTGGAATGTTCGCCGTACCGCTTCACCAGGTGGCGCGCATTCACGCGTCGTCAGGCACAAAGGGGAAGGCGACAGTCGTAGGATACACTGCTGCAGACCTCGACAACTGGGCGGAATGTGTTGCCCGTGCGATCGCTAGCGCAGGTGGCAAGCCGGGGGATATTCTGCATAACGCTTACGGTTACGGACTGTTCACGGGCGGACTTGGGTTGCACGCTGGCGCTGAGCGACTTGGCTGTACGGTCGTTCCGGCTTCTGGCGGTTTCACCAAGCGGCAGACGACCCTGTTGCAGGACTTTGGCGCTGCGGGATTGTCGTGTACGCCGTCGTACGCTGTGAATCTCGCCGAGGCTCTCTTGGCAGAAGGCATTGAGCCTGGGCAACTGGCGCTTCGGTTCGGCATTTTTGGCGCGGAGCCGTGGTCCGAGGAGATGCGCAAACGGATTGAGACATTGTTAGGCATTGACGCTGTCGATATCTATGGGCTGAGTGAAGTCATGGGGCCAGGTGTCGCGGTCGAGTGCGCACAGGAGAAGAACGGACTGCACGTTTGGGAAGACCACTTCTTGTTTGAAGTCGTCGACCCCCAGACAGGCGAACCTGTGCCAAACGGCACCGTTGGCGAACTTGTTTTCACGTCGCTCACGAAACAAGCCTTCCCAGTGGTCCGCTATCGGACAGGCGATCTTGCTTCCCGCAGTGACGAACCGTGTGCTTGTGGCCGCACACACGCAAAGATGTCGCGCATTAAGGGCCGCGTTGATGACATGCTGATTGTTCGCGGCGTCAACGTGTTTCCACAAGAGGTTGAAGCAGAACTGCTGACTGTGCCGGAGTTGGCGCCTCACTACCAGATTGTGCTTGCGAAGAACGGACCGCTTGACACGATGGAAGTGCACGTTGAGTGGCGCTCTGAGGAAGACAGTGCGAAGTACCCGCTCGACGCGTTCCACCATACCCTGCAACACTCGCTTCACACGCGACTGCAAATTGCGGCAAAACTCATCATCCATCCCCCGTTCACGATCGCGCGCAGTGAGGGGAAGGCAGTGCGTGTAGTAGACCAGCGCGACCTGTAAGGAAGGAGGGAGAAGGCCATGGTGAAAATGGTGGCGTTATACCGCCGACCGGACGACCCGGATGCCTTTATGCAGCACTATCGAGAGGTTCATTTGCCACTGGCACGACGCATGCCGGGGCTGCGAAAAGTCGAAATCAATCACTTCTTCCAAGCTGATGGCAGTGAGAGCGACCCGTTTCTGATGGCAGAGATGTATTTTGACTCACGGGCGGATATGCTCGCATCAATGCGGTCGCCCGAAGGAAAGGCAAGCGGCCAGGACCTGCAGACTTTTGCGGGATCTCTGGTGAAAGTTTACTTCGCGGACGTGGAAACGGAGGGATCTTGACGATGTACGAGATGATCACGTACGAGGTCCGGGAAGGCGTTGCGCTCATCACGCTGAATCGGCCACAGGTCGCCAACGCGATCAACACACCGCTCGGCCAGGAGCTGTACGACGCGATGAAGCGCGTCGAGAACGAGCCGGGCACAAGAGCTGTCGTTCTCACCGGATCAGGACGGGCATTTTGCGCGGGACAAGACCTGTCGGAGCAGGATGCCATCGCCGATGGGGCGCACTTGGCAAACGCCGTTCGCGAACGCTACAACCTGCTCATCGCGAAGATGCAGGCGCTTCCTGTGCCGATCATTGCCGCTGTCAATGGCGCTGCTGCGGGAGCGGGGTTTGGTCTCGCGTTGGCATGCGACCTGCGCTTTGCTGCGACCAACGCCAAGTTTACGATGGCCTTCAGTAAGATTGGACTAGCGCCTGACTCCGGGACAAGTTACTTCCTGCCGCGTCTGATTGGTGTCGGCAAGGCGCTGGAGTGGGCGTGGACAGCCGATGTGATCGCGGCTGAGGACGCACACGCGGCCGGCGTCGTCAACCGACTGTTTGAGCCCGAAACGTTGCTCGATGAGACGCTGCGTTTCGCTGCTCAACTCTCGGCTGGACCGACCAAGGCGCTCGCTCTCACAAAGGAGACCATCTATCAGAATTTCTCTGCAAGCCTGCCCGAAGCTCTCGAACGGGAAGCGGTGTGCCAGGAACAGGCCGGTCAGACCGCGGACTTTATCGAAGGCGTGACGGCCTTTGTGCAGAAGCGCGCTCCGAAGTACGAGGGCCGATAAGCTCATCTCAAGGAGGCTCGGGACATGGCAACTGTGCGTACAGTCGGCGTCGTCGGAGCCGGCACTATGGGGGCTGGCATTGCGCTCGTTGCACTCTCGGCGGGTACGCGCGTGCAGTTATGTGATGTTCAGTCGCAGGTTCTCGATAAGGCCGCCGCGGACATCTGGGCGCGCCTGCAGCGCCGCGTGGAGAAAGGCGAACTGACGCCTGATTCGGCAGTGGCGCTGTACGAGCAGCTGTCGCTTGAAACAGCCCTCGACACTCTCGCAGGCGCAGACGTGGTCATTGAAGCGGCTCCCGAGCGGATGGAACTGAAGCAGTCGTTGTTTCAACAGCTTGACGCGATCTGCCGCCCTGACGCTGTGCTCGCGACGAACACCTCATCGCTCTCAGTGACGGTGCTCGGATCAGTGACCGCGCACCCGGAGCGAGTGGTTGGACTGCATTTCTTTAACCCGGCGCCTGTGATGAAGCTGATCGAAGTCGTCGTCGGCGAGGAGACCAGCGCACAGACGGTGCAAACGGCAGTTGACCTGGCCCACCTGTTCGGAAAGCAGGCGGCGGTCTGTCGAGATACCCCGGGGTTCATCGTGAACCGCGTCGCGCGCAATTTTTACGGCGAGTCCCTGCGCGTCGTCGGCGAGGGCACAGCTTCAGTGGAGGACGTTGACCGGCTGCTTCACGCAAATGCGGGTTTTCCACTCGGGCCGTTCAAACTGATGGACCTGATTGGCGTCGACGTCAACCTAGACGTGACGACGTCCGTGTACGAAGCGTTCTACGGTGAACCGCGCTATCGGCCGCACCTGTTGCAGGCGCGCCGTGTTGCGACAGGCCAGCTCGGCCGCAAGACGGGCAAGGGTTTTTACACCTACGGCGACACGAAGGACAGTGGCTCGGGATCAGTATGGGAGCAAATGACTGAAGACAACCGGGATCACGTTGTCCAGCGCACTGTAGTGTTTGGCGACACGCCACTCGCAAGGGCATTGCAGACCCGTGTGAGCCAGCTTTCTGGACGCCCGCAAAGTCACGTCGGCCTCACCTTTGACCGGCCTCTCCAGGACTGGGAGACAGACGCGGCGCACATTCGGGCTGAGACTTGTCGCCAGGTTGCTGAACAGACGTCACCAGAGTTTGTATGGCTCGATTTTGCGAGCGACGTGGCGCCTGCGCGCGCGATTGTGCAGAGCATTGAGGAAGCGCTGCCGGAGGGTGCGGTCATCATGGCGTCGCTGGCAGGTCCCTCCGCCACGGAACTGGCGAGTTGGTTGGCCTTTCCGGAACGCTTGCGCGGGTTTGCCACTGTGATGCCGCTGCCTGAGCTTGATGCTCAGGCTTCAGGTGAACACGACACACCCGTCGCCGCGTGGAGTCGGCCCTTGCAGGCCAATGACAGAGACGTGGACGAACAGTCCCAACAGGCCTTGCTAGCGCTGGGGTTCAGACCCGTGGTGGTTCGCGACGGCGCAGGCGGCGTCGTCATGCGCGTGCTGTCGATGGTGCTTAACGACGCGGTAGAGGCACTGCGCGAAGGAATCGCGGGGGCAGATGACCTCGATCGCGCGATGCGCCTTGGCACCAGTTACCCACGCGGGCCGGTGGCGTGGCTGCGGGAACTTGGGGCAGGCTCTGTGTGGCAGACGCTGCAGGCGTGTTGGCGCGAACTCGGCGACGACCGCTACAGGCCTTCACCGCTGTTGCGGCAGTGGTGGCTCGCTGGCAGCGTCGTCCTCGAGGACAGACACGGGAGGGACTGACATGCAGGATGTGGTGATTGTCGATGCGGTGCGGACTCCGTTTGGGAAACACCGTGGTGCGCTGTCTGCGGTGCGTCCGGACGATTTAGCGGCGCTCGTGCTGAAGACTTTGGTCGAACGGAACCGGGTTGATCCCGCTGAGATTGAAGATGTTATCCTCGGCTGTGCCAATCAAGCTGGGGAAGACAACCGCAACGTGGCGCGGATGTCAGCGCTTCTTGCCGGACTGCCGGTGACAGTCGGCGGAGTGACCGTTAACCGCTTGTGCGCATCTGGTCTGGAAGCCATTAATCAGGCTGCCAGGGCCATCCGCTGTGGAGAAGGGGAGGTCTTCCTCGCCGGCGGAGTGGAGAGTATGACTCGCGCCCCGCTTGTGTTACCGAAACCCGAGGAGTCTTACGTGCGCGGCAACCAGACCCTGTACGACACCACGCTTGGATGGCGGATGGTAAATCCCAAACTGGCCGCACTCCATCATCCGTACAGCATGGGGGAGACTGCCGAAAACGTCGCTCTGCGCTACGGTATCTCACGTGAAGCGCAAGACGCATTTGCCCTCGAGAGTCAACAGCGTGCGGGGCGCGCGCAGGACAACGGCTGGCTCGCAGCTGAGATCGTGCCGGTCGACGTGTCGGGTGGTCGCCGCGGCGAGACCGTCAGAGTGGACACGGACGAACACCCACGGCCTAGCGTGACGCCTGAACAATTGGCTAAGCTGAAGCCGGCGTTTCGCGATGGCGGAACGGTGACGGCGGGAAACAGTTCCGGGATCAACGATGGCGCAGCTGCCGTGCTCATCATGTCCGAAGCGAAAGCAAAAGCGCTCGGTCTCACACCTCGATTGCGCTACGTGGCGTCGGCGTCGGCGGGTGTAGACCCTGCCTACATGGGGATTGGACCCGTTCCCTCGACTCGGAAGGCACTTGCCCGTGCCGGACTTACGGTTGACGACCTCGACGCCGTCGAACTCAACGAAGCGTTTGCGGCTCAGTCCCTGGCGTGTATGGCCGAACTGGGACTTGACGCAGCGAAGGTCAACCCGAACGGTGGCGCGATCGCGCTCGGACATCCGCTCGGGGCAAGCGGAGCCCGCCTGGTGACGACGTTGATGTCTCATTTGGGGCGGAGCGGTGGCCGATTTGGACTCACGACACTTTGCGTCGGAGTGGGCCAGGGTGTGGCGACTGTGTGGGAGAATATTCAGAGCTGAAGCTAGTATGAAGCTCCCGGTGCAAATCGCACTAGGAGCCGTTGCGAGATTTGTTGAAACCCCTTACATTGTTGTTGTGACCCATTGCGACCTACGATGGAATCGACGTGCAAGTCGGATTTGCGACGGCAATGTGGTATCTTGTTACGGTAGAATGAAAACCAGTGCGCATTGGCGTGCGAGAGGAGGAAGAGGCGATGGCGAGGCCTGTCGAGCAGGTGAAACGCGCCTCCAATCAGCTGCATGCAGCAGAAAACAAGCCAGGGGACATTTCTGATGCAGCGCTTGTGGAAATGTACCGACAAATGGTAATGGTTCGCCAGTTTGACCGGCGCTGTGTCGCGCTTCAGCGCGCAGGGCGCATGGGCACATACCCGCCGTGCGAAGGTCAGGAAGCTTGTCAGGTTGGCGTGGCGAACGCACTGCGGCCTCAGGATTTCCTATTTCCGACGTATCGTGACTCTGGGGCTGTGATGCTGCACGGAGTTCCCATGGAGCGGTTGATGTTGTATTGGAATGGACGGCCCGAAGGCGCCGTGATTCCAGACGACGTGAACGTGTTTCCAATGGCGGTGCCGATTGCTACCCAGTTGCCGCACGCGATGGGTGCTGCGTGGGCGGCGAAGCTGCGCGGCGTCGATCAGGTCGCACTTGGGTTGTTTGGCGACGGCGCGAGTTCCGAAGGCGATTTTCACGTCGCAATGAATTTCGCCGGCGTGTTTCATGTTCCAGCGGTATTTTTCTGCCAAAACAATCAGTACGCTATCAGCGTGCCACTCAGTCGCCAGACTGCGTCCGAGACCATCGCGCAGAAGGCACAAGCCTACGGTTTCGAAGGGGTGCGCGTGGATGGCTGTGACGTAATCGCGGTCTACCGGGCGGTGAAGGCGGCAGTTGAAAAAGCTGCACAAGGCGGCGGCCCGACGTTGATCGAAGCGCTGACGTATCGCTACGGGGCCCATACGACATCGGACGACCCGACGAAGTACCGGACTGCAGAAGAAACAGATACGTGGCGCAAGCGAGATCCGATTCCACGCCTGCAGGAGCAGTTGCGGGCTTGGGGGCTGTGGGACGACGAGCAGGAGAACGCTTGTCTGACTGAGGCAGACGCGCTTGTCTCGAGCGCAATCGCCGCGATGGAGGCGGCTCCAACGCCGCCGCCAGAGAAGATGTTTGACCACATCTACAAAGAACCGACGGCGAAGCTCCAACGCCAGCGCGATGAACTGCTCGCTATGCTCGAACGCCGCAAGCAAGCTGAGTTAGAGCAGGGTGCTGCCGCCCGCACAGAGGGGGGCAAGCAGTGAGTCGACTGACACTGGTCCAAGCTGTACAAGATGCCCTCCGTGAAGCGATGCGAAAAGATGAACGGATCATCTTGCTCGGAGAAGACATCGGCAAAAATGGTGGTGTATTTCGCGCGACCGATGGGTTGTTTGAGGAGTTTGGTGAACACCGCGTCATCGATACGCCACTTGCGGAGTCAGGAATTATCGGAGCGTCAGTGGGTCTCGCGGTGAACGGCCTTCGGCCGATCCCGGAGATTCAGTTCATGGGGTTTATCTACCCCGCGTTTGAGCAGATGATCTCGCACGTCGCTCGCATTCGGATGCGCTCGCAAGGTCGTTACAGTGTGCCGATGGTAGTGCGCGTGCCGTTTGGCGGGCGGATTCGGGCCCCGGAGTTGCACTCGGAGAGCACAGAGACATTCTTCGCCCATACGCCGGGTCTGACTGTCGTTGCACCGTCCTCTCCATACGACGCCAAAGGCCTGTTGCTCGCCGCTACAGAGTCCGAGGATCCTGTGGTGTTTCTCGAACCGATGCGCATCTACCGGGCGTTCCGCGAAGAAGTTCCCGAAGGTTGGTATACGGTGCCGCTTGGCAAGGCGGCCGTGGTGAAGGAAGGCGCAGATGTCACCGTCATTGCGTGGGGAACCATGCTGCGCGAGACGCTTGACGTGGTCTCGCGCGTGGAAGCGGCGCAAGGCGTCAGCATCGAAGTCATTGACCTGCGCACTTTGTCGCCGTGGGATGAGGACACGGTGTTCGAGTCGGTAGTGAAGACTGGGCGGGCCGTGGTGGTGCACGAAGCGGTCGGACAGCTTGGACTCGGCGCTGAAATTGCAGCCCGGATCAGTGAAGAGTGTATTTTGCAGCTTGAGGCGCCTGTGGCGCGCGTGAGCAGCTTCGACGTGCCAACGCCACTGTTCGCCGTGGAAGACCTGCATGCGCCTACGCCAGAGCGGATTACGGCTGGAATTGAGAAGGTCCTGACATTTTGAGCGATCTGAGAGGGGGAGACAGAAGTGCCTGCAGAGTTTCGGCTGCCAGACGTCGGAGAAGGAATCCGTGAAGCCGAGGTCGTGCGCTGGCTCGTCACAGAGGGTGAATTTGTGCGGGAATTCGACCCGATTGTGGAAGTGCAGACAGACAAAGCCGTGGTCGAACTGCCTGCACCCGTCTCGGGTCGCGTCGCGGAAATCCTCGCTGTGCCTGGCAGTGTCGCAAATGTCGGCGATGTGCTCGTGACCATTGATACCGAGGCCGGTGCAGCGCGAGGTGCACAAGCCTTGATCGACCGACAGTCTCTGACCGCGCGCACAGGTGCAGTCACAGACCACGCTTTAGAGATCCAGAGCCCCATGGCAGTGCGGGCCTTACAGGCCGCCCAAAGCGTAAAAGCGGCTGGTGCCGCAAAAAGCAGCACGCAGGCGGTGGCGCACGCGACGCAACCGCGTCGGCAAGGCGAGGGAAGTCGTGCGCGCAGCGGCACCGAGCAAAAACGCTCGTCCGGACTGCCACGCCCTCTGGCTACGCCCGGTGTTCGACACTTGGCGCGAGAACTTGGCGTGCTGCTCGATGAAGTAGAAGGCAGTGGCGCAAACGGCCGTATCACGCGCAAAGACGTGCAAGAGCACGCGGCACAGCGCGCAGCGAATCAAGCGGGAACAGCGGCCGTGGCAAGGGTTGTGCCGCAGGACGAAACTGAACTGCTTGCAACGCCTGTGGAACACCAGCCAGCCTCGACGCGCATTCCGTTTCGTGGGGTACGCCGGGCAACCGCCGAACACGTGAGCCGGTCGGCGTTTACAGCACCGCATGTCACCACATTTGACGACTGTGAAGCCACGTCTCTGGTAGCGTTGCGCAACCGCTGGAATGCGGCGCTCGAAGCCCAGGGCAAGCGGCTCAGTTACCTCCCCTTCATTGTGAAGGCTGTGGTTTCTGCCCTGCGCGCGTTTCCCTACTTCAATGCCCGCTTAGACGAAGAGGCACAGGAGATTGAGTTGTTGGCG
>JAKAXI010000302.1 GCA_021816665.1 Bacillota bacterium
GACAGCGGGAGTATTCACCAAGACGTCACAAATCGGGATTCTGCCATGGCCAGATGCATGCGGCAGCAGGGACTGTGTGACAACCCCAAGCAAGACCCCGGCCAATTGTGTCCGAATCTGAGCCTGTTGACGTGGTTCAAACACGTCTATGATTCGATGCACGGCTTCTGCCGCATCCGGGGCATGAAGCGTTGCTAATACCAGGTGCCCTGTTTCCGCGGCAGTAACCGCAGTGGAGATTGTCTCCAAATCCCTCATCTCACCCACCACAATGACATCTGGGACTTGCCTGAGTGCTGAACGCAACCCAGCCTGGAAAGATTGGGTGTGCAAACCAATCTCTCGTTGTTCGATGAGGGCGACGTCGCTCTCGAAAACAAATTCGATTGGATCTTCGAGCGTGACGACGTGTTTCGGAAAGTCGTGGTTAATCAAGTTGACGAGGGCCGCCAGGGTTGTCGACTTCCCGCAACCGGTGGGGCCGCTGAAGAGCGCCAATCCCTGATTTTTGTAAATGAAATTCAACACCTGAAGAGGCAAACCAAGCGTGTGAAAGTCCGGTACAGCAGCGGGAATGATGCGGGCTGTCACGCTGATTCCCGCGTTTGTGCGATAGGCGTGGACACGACAGCGCAGCCCATCTTGAAGCGCATACAGCACGTCGACTTGACCTGTTTGCTGGAGTGTCTCCCAACCCCCTTGTCCTATGAGTCGCTGTGCAAATTCTCGGGCCACATCGGCCGGAACTCTCACTTCACTGCGCCGCACCAACCGTCCATCGATTCTCGCCATCAAAAAACCGCCAGGCGTTACATGCAGGTCTGAGGCGCCGGCTGTTGCCGCCTCCTGCAGCCATTCGTCAGCCTCGCCGTCTCTCCATTCCGCCCCTGCCGCAACATCGATTTTGTTCGACACGGTACCACTCCCGTCCGCATTTGACGACATCAATCGTTCGACAAAGAACGACCGGATTCCTTGCACCTGTCGGGTCACTCACAGAACCGACATGATTTTCGGATGTTCGACACGGATGAGTGGTAAAAGTTCTCATTGTGGTATGATAGGATCAAGCGGACAAGCTTGGCCGTTCGCGGGAACAATCTTCAGCGAAGCACAATGGGCTTCACGCACATCTTGCCTGTGAGGGGTGATGGAATGCACGGCGCATTTCGCACGGTTGCTTGGTTTCTGTCTGCTGTTATCGCATTGTTGCTGATTTCAATTTTCCTTCACTTCTTGTTGCGAGTGGCCCTGTTGTTTATTTTGCTGGCGGGTGGGTACTACTTGTACGCACGTGCCAGACAGATGTTGAATCGACGCTGACGCTTCGTAAGGCGTGGTGACCGCGACTGGTCAGCACGCCTTTCTCTTGATACACATGCCTGCTTAATTTACATGGTCGCCTCTTCTTCTGTCCTCTCCTGCAACACCGTTCCCAACCGCACGGCTACCTGCCAGATGTCGCCGGCTCCCATCGTCAAAACCAAGTCTCCTGCATTGACGGTTGCAAGCAGGTAATCATATACGTTGTCCTTCGAGCGTAAAAAGCGAACGTTCGGGTTGCTGTGCAGACGAATTTGTTCGACAAGTCTCTCCGCGGTGACACCCTCAATCTGGCGCTCACCTGGCGGTGAGTAAATATCCGTAATGATGACTTCATCCGCACCTTGAAAAGCCCTTGCGAACGCGTCGAACAGAAAGTATGTTCGAGTGTACCGCTGTGGTTGAAAGACGGCGATAATCCTACGCCCGGTCGTACGCGCTGCGGCGATCGTGGCAGTGATCTCTGTGGGATGATGCGCGTAGTCGTCGATCACTAAGACATCGGATGCCTCCGAAATCACTTGGAACCTGCGTTTCGCGCCATGAAATGTGGCTAATTCAGCAGTGACCTGTTCAAATGACAAACCTGCCTCCAACGTCACCGCAATGGCTGCCAACGCGTTCATAATGTTATGCCGCCCAGGGACAGACAGGGCCAATTCACCTAAACGTTGTCCGCGATAGTACACGACTGACAGGCTGCCTCGGTCCAGAAGTTGGACTTGTTTTGCCATGTAGTCAGCTTCCTGTTCGATCCCAAACGTGCATATTCTGGCGGCTGCCTCATTCCGCAGTGACCTTATGTGGCTGTCTTCCGCCGACATCACACACAGACCTCCTGCAGGTATCTGCCGTATGAACTGGGCATAGGCGGCCTTCAGGTTTTCAAAACTTCCGTCATAGTACTCAAGGTGGTCTGCTTCGATCGCAGTCACTACGGCAATTTGCGGACGGTAGTGCAAGAATGAGCCGTCACTTTCGTCTGCCTCTGCGACAACAAACTGGCCTGCGCCAGCCTTCGCATTGTCACCAATGTTATTTACCACCCCGCCGATCACGAACGTAGGGTCTAATCCGCAGCGTTCCATCACGTAAGCGATCATGGAAGTCGTGGTCGTCTTTCCGTGTGCTCCTGCGATGGCTATGCCTGTTCGGTCTGCCATTAACCTGGACAGCATCTCAGACCGGTGGATGACGGGGATGTGCTGATCGCGTGCGGCCTTCAGCTCCACATTGTCTGCGGGAACGGCCGTGCTGTATACGACGACATCTGCTCCTGCGACCTGGCTGGGTGCGTGACCGAGATAGACCCGAGCCCCACGTTCCTTGAGACGCGTGGCCAATTCCGGAGTAGAGACATCCGATCCTGATACTTCGTACCCCAAATCGAGCATCACACGGGCAATTGCACTCATCCCATAGCCGCCAATGCCGACAAAGTGCACGTGTTGTGGCTGACTCACATGCTTCACCGTCCCTGCTGCAAAATCTCTGTGCTTCCGTTACCTTCCGCAACTTCGCATTTCATCACAACTGACCGATGGCTCCAGTGTACCTCATAGATTCCCTCACGGCTTCTACTGTATACAAAGAGCCAGTGCAACACACAGGTTTACCGTATGCAGCCGCCCGCTCTAATGCCTCACCGACATGGGGGCAGACAACCACTTCCAGTTCAGGACGCATGGTTTGAATGAGTAGAGAAAGCTCGACCGCCGACCGTGCTCGTGGTGAGTTCGGCTCTGTGGCGACTACACGGC
>JAKAXI010000013.1 GCA_021816665.1 Bacillota bacterium
CAAAGAGGTGCGGCTAGCAGGGGCAAACGCGCCCAGCCGAAGACGGGGTAGCCATAAGGAACGATGTTTGCAAACCCGATTTGGCTGACAACGAGCGCGAGGATTAGGATGACCGCCGTCACCATCGGCATTTTTTTTGGCGACCCGCCCGCAAATTGCGCGCCGACTGCATAGACGTTGCCTACCAGTGTAGAAAAAATTTCACCCCATAAAACAAACACAAACATCCACTGCCAGAGCGCCCCGAGTCGACTCGCGATATACCCCATCGGCACTTGATACGCCAGTGCCTGAGGATAATGAGCAAACAGTGTAATCGTCACCGCGAGCAACATCGCACCGAGCCCAATCGCGCCGCCGAGTGCACCCAACCGCAGTGCCTGCGAGTCTTTGATATCCGCGCCGAGCGGGATCAGAACACCAGCAGCAAGACTTACGTTCAGGGCCGAGTAGATGATCGCCGAAATGCCCGCCAAGACCGGGTGGCCGTGGTTCAAGAAGCGGCTGGCAGCAAACGGAGCATGGGTACCCTGCAGGGCGATTGAACGAATGAACGCAAACATGACGAAGGAGACCATGATTGGGACGATCACGGAGTTTGCACGAAGTACACCGTTCATACCTCGAAACAACGTGATGTACGTCACCACAAGTGTGAGCCCAGCGCCAAACCAGAACGATACGCCAAGCCGTTCTCTAAACAGCTCACCCGCCCCTGCAACCATTGCAACCGTGACACCTAGCAACATCAGCATCAGAACGAGGTCCATCACCCTGCCTACCGCAGGTCCGAACAAGTATGCATTGACTTCGTGGTAGGAACGTGCGTTCAGACTGCGGCCAAGGCGCATGATCCGGTAGCCAATCCAGCTGAAGATCAGGATCGCGATGGGGATCCCAACGTATCCCCAGTCGCCAAACCGTCCAAAAAATTGATACACTTCCTGGCCCGAGGCGAATCCGGCACCAACGACGGTGCCGATGTATGTGCACCCGACCTGGAACGCAGTCCAAGCACTTCGTCTCGTCACGTCACATCCCTCCACTTCAACATATGGTCTTGTCCGCATAATCATGATCAATTGGACATGTCATGTGAACCTGTCCATATACATGAGTGGGAAGGGGGGAGAGGTATGAGTTGGTTGCAAGCGGTCGTGTTTGGCGCCGTTCAAGGAATCACCGAGTTCTTGCCAATCAGTAGCTCCGGACACCTGGTTCTGCTGCAAAAACTCTGGCACCTGCAAGGCGACAACTTGCTGTTTTTCACACTCTTGCACATTGGCACACTGATCGCCGTCGTTTGGGCTTTTTCGTCCGAAGTAAAGTGGCTTTTGCGAAACCCGTTTTCATGGCCCGCTCGAATGATCTTTTTAGCGTGTATACCGACCGCACTGATCGGTGGACTGTTTGAGGATTTGTTTGAACACTTGTTCCGGAGCGGGGTAACCATTGGGTTTGAATTCGTCTTGACTGGCGTCATCTTGTGGTGGATGGACACAGCGCCAGATGGTGGTCTGTCCACAATGGATGACATTTCAGCTGCCGACGCGCTGTGGATTGGCGTGTTTCAAGGCGCCGCAATTCTTCCCGCGCTGTCGCGGTCTGGACTGACCATCGCTGGAGGACTTTGGCGCGGGCTGAGCCGAGATACGGCTGCGAGATTCTCTTTCTTGCTGTCGATCCCGGCGATCTTAGGTGCGACGGTCGTCGAACTCGACGACGCGATAGAATCACCGGCACACTTTGCTTTGCCGTGGTCAACGATGCTGCTCGGCACGGCTGCCGCAGTTGTCGCCGGGTATGTTTCCGTCCGAGGTACGCTGTGGCTCGTCAGGCGTGCAAAAATGCGGATCTTCGCTGTCTACGTCTGGGTCGTCGCGGCATTCATCCTCGCTGACCAGATCTGGTTTCATCACTGGTTCCCGTCCCTGCTTGGTTAAATTACCGGTAACACTACAAAGCCGCCCCTATACCAAGGAGGCGGCATTTGTCATTGAAGGGATTTCGTTGGTCTGTGTCCGTCATATTGACGTCAGGCGCTCAAAATCGGCGTCCGACAGTTTTACTCCTGCTCCTGCCACGTTTTCCTCGAGGTGAACGACGCGCGCTGTCCCTGGAATCGGAACCTTGACAGGTGAGCGCTTCAGCAACCAGGCGAGTGCCAACTGCGAAGGGGAGGCACCCATCTTGTTGGCGAGTTCGTCCAGTGGTCCTCCAGGCGCTGCAAGCTGTCCGGTCGCGAGCGGAAACCACGGAATAAAGGCGAGGTTGTGGCGTTTGCAGTAATCAAGCACGGGCTCGGCATCGCGTTTAACCAAGTTAAACAGATTTTGGACGGAAACGATCGGGGGCGGTTTGACGTGCCTCTTCAATCTGTGAGAGGGTGACCTCACTCAATCCGATGTGTCGAATTTCTCCTTCGTCACGCATCCGCGACAGCTCTCCGACTTGTTCTGCAAGCGGTACCTTCGGATCGACGCGATGCAATTGCAACAGGTCGATCCGCTCCACGCCGAGGTGGCGCAGACTCAGTTCAACCTGTTGCCGGGAAGCAGTGCAAGTGGGGAGGTAGTGGGGACGGATCCCATCTGACAAACGCGGCTTTACTCTACACGCGCCAGGCTATCAACCTGACCTTTCTGATGGTCCACCAGAGCAACGAGAGCACAGCGAGAACCGCGAAGAACAGAACCCACGTGTCCAAACTGGTCAGCAGAACATGCCACCATGCACTTTGGCCAGTTACTGCCGTAGCAAGACTTGAAATTGGAGTTATCGTAGCGAGTGTCTTACCAGCGTGGCCCATTCCAAGTGCGTACAGCAACACCGTGATCGCTGCGGCCAGCCCAGCATGCAAGAACCGCGCCAGGAAGTACGGTCGCATCCGGATGTCCGTCTGAGTCAGGACGCTGGCAACCTGCGCGTGCACAGACAACCCGCTCCAAGCGATGATCGCGCTGACCAATGCCAGCTTTTGCACCATCGGCGCGGCGACTACCGCCGCGGTTTGCGCAGCACCTACGTCAATTTCCAGGGCACCCGCGATAGTCGGTGGCACGAGACCGCCGTTGATGCCGAAAATGTGGTAGATGAACGCGATCGGTGCGCCAATCACGACAATCACTCCAGAAATTCGCAACACATCAATAAGCACCGCGAAAAACACGATAAATCCGCAGATCATGATCAGCGTCTGCATCGATTCAACGACTGCATCACGCATAATTTGGCCAAAAGCGCGGCCGTCCTCTTGCCGTGCGGTAATCATCTCGTTAAAAGCCCGAGTAAAAATGTTACCTCGCGCCACCGGGATGGGAGCTGCCTGCGCCTCGTGCACCTCTTCTCGCTCGGCTTTGCGTCCCCAAAGTTTAAAGCTGATCCCCACCAGGAAAGAGGATATGTAGTGGGCAATCGCCAACAGCCCGCCAATCTCCGGCGATTTGAACATTCCAACCGCGACAGCGCCGATCATAAACAGTGGATCGGCTGTGTTGGTAAAGGCAAGCAAGCGCTCCCCTTCGATGCGACTACAGAGTTTTTGCGAGCGAAAGCGCGCTGTGATCACCGCGTCCATCGGGTATCCGGCTGCGAGTCCCATAGACAGAGCAAATGCGCCGATTCCCGGCACCCCAAACAAGGGACGCATCAGTGGCTCAAGCAGAACGCCAAACCCTTTTACCACGCCAAGTCCAAGCATGAATTCAGCGAGAATAAAGAAGGGCAAGAGGGACGGAAAGACTGTGTTCCAAAACAACCTCATCCCTGACAAGCCGGCTTCAAAGCCCTGCTTAGGGTAAAGTACGAGGGCGAGGGTAAACAGCACGACCATCAGGCCAAGCAGGACCGTTGACAGGCGGCCTTTGCGTTCTGCGTTCAAAGACGTTTCATCTCCTTCAGGACTGACTCTCTGTCTACCGTGGAACATGTCCGCTGTTGTCCACGTCAGTACATCTTATGTTTGGGCCGAGCCTTTATGTTAGACTATTTGCGACGCATCAAGGTTGCGGGGGGTATGCAAAGTGAGTCTGCGCGCCGTACAGGACCGAGTAGACGCCTACATAAGTCAGTTTCGTGAAGGGTATTTCACGCCCATGACGCTTGTGGTCCGCTTAACCGAAGAACTCGGAGAACTTGCTCGCGAGGTTAATCACCACTTTGGTGAAAAACCGAAGAAGTCTGATGAACCAGAAGGCAGCATCGCCCTTGAACTGGGCGACCTCCTATTTGTTGTTGCATGTCTGGCCAATCGGCTCGACATTGACCTCGACCAGGCGTTTGCCGACGTGATGAACAAGTTTGAAACGCGAGATAAGAACCGCTGGACCCGAATTCACGACGAAATGTAAGAGTGGATAGGCCAGCGCGGTGTCCCTCCTTTCAGTCAGACATACACTGACCGAAAGGAGGGGGAGGACAATGTCCGGAGAGAACTACTTACGCGCAGCTTACGGCTATCTGTATTTGGGTGATTTTAAAGAAGCCATGGAAGCATTCAGCCGTGCCGTGGCAGCAGAACCGGACAATCCATCTTATTACTTCTTCGGTTCGGTAACGGCCATGCGTAACCAGGACTGGGAAACCGCGCTTCGTTGGGCACGTGAAGCTGTCCAACTGGCACCCGCTGACGCGCTCTACCAGGAGCACATACGACTAGTCGAGAGTTGCGCTCGAAACTGCGGCGCAGTGGATTCCAATTGACAAGAAGGAGTAACCCGCCTTGACAGAGTCACATGAACAACACCCGCTCACTGGAGCGGTTCCTATTCAAGTTGTCGTGGCCGGCGCGAACGGAAAAATGGGACAAGAAGCTGTCCGAGCCATTTCCGCGGACCGTCGATTCGCTATCGCCGCGCTCCTTGTTCGCGATCGCAGTTTCACGACCGCTGGTTCTTCCGCTGCGGTCTTTGACAGCGCGGAGCGCCTGCTCGCGGAAACGACGCCGGATGTGTGGCTAGACTTGACCGACGCTCGCTCTGTCGTCACGCACGTCGACCTCGCACTGGAAGCCGGAGTGCGCCCTGTTGTTGGCGCAACCGGTTATCAACGAGTCGATTTGTCACGCTGGCAAGCGGTTTGTGAGCGGGACAAGCTTGGCGGCATTGCTGCACCAAATTTTGCAATTGGGGCACTGTTGATGACCCGCTTTGCGGCAGAAGCTGCGCGTTTCTATCCGAATGCAGAAATCATTGAGCTTCACCACGACGGAAAGAAAGACGCGCCCTCAGGAACAGCGACTCGAACGGCTCAGGCCATGGGTGAAGCTCGGGAGTTGTCAGCCGTAAGTGGCCAGGCTGCAACACTATGGCCGGCTCTCGACAATCCCGACCGCAGGCAAGTGGCGACGACCGAACTCCCGCCCGCTCGCGGTCAACACGTCCAAGGTGTAGCGATTCACAGCGTTCGCCTGCCGGGGCTTGTCGCTCATCAGGAAGTGCTCTTCGGCGGCACGGGTGAGGTGCTGACGATTCGGCACGACTCTTTGTCGCGCGTCAGTTTTATGCCTGGGGTTCTGTTCTCTCTGGCGAAAGTAATGGAGTTGTCGCAGTTTGTGTACGGACTAGAACACTTGCTCTGGTAGATGCAGTGCCAAGGGGGATGGGGAGAAATGAACATCGCTTTAATCGCGCACGATAACCAGAAAGACACCATGGTGAACTTTGCTTTGGCGTACCGTCACATTTTCGCGAAGGAAACCCTGTACGCGACGGGCACCACCGGAAAGCGCATCACTGATGCGACGGGTCTCCCCGTCAACCGCGTCCTGTCTGGGCCGTACGGAGGAGACCAGCAGATCGGCGCCAAAATAGCGGAAGAGCAGATGGACCTCGTGATCTTTCTGCGGGATCCGCTCACAGCTCAACCACATGAACCAGACATCTCGGCACTGCTGCGCCTGTGCGATGTACATAACATACCGGTCGCCACGAACCTGGCGACCGCGGAAGCACTTCTTCGTTCGCTGGAACGAGGAGACCTCGATTGGCGCGCTGCCGTTCGACAGGAGGGCGACCCGACCCAGTGAGAATCGGCATCAGTTGTTATCCAACGCTCGGTGGGTCAGGCGCTGTCGCGACTGAACTCGGCAAGGCGCTGGCACGGCGAGGACATGAAGTGCATTTCATTGTTACAGACGTTCCCTTTCGACTTGGAGAATTTTACGAGAACATCTACATCCATCAGGCTGAAACTGCCTCGTATCCCGTTCTGCGCACGCCTCCATACGACTTCGCGCTGGCCGCGCTGATGGCGGAAATCGCTGTCGACTACGACCTTGACGTGCTGCACGTACACTATGCCTTGCCGTTCGCTGTCTGTGCGTATCTCGCGAAGACGATGGTCGGTCCACGCCGACTTCCGGTAGTCACGACTCTACACGGGACAGACGTCACGGTCTTGGCGCAGGACCGAGCGATGTACAGCGTGATCCGCCTTGGTATCGAGCAAAGCGACGCGGTGACAGCGGTCAGCCAGAGTCTCATCGAGCAAACGCGGTCGGTGTTTCAAATCGATCGGGAGATTGCCTGTGTCTACAACTTTGTCGATCCCGACGTCTTCCACCCCTTGCACCGCAAACACTTGCGCGAGCGCGTGGCTCCAAACGGAGAGAACGTCCTGCTGCACATCTCGAACTTTCGCAAGGTCAAACGGATCCCGGACGTGTTGCGAGTATTTGCGCGCGTGTGTGAGCAAGTACCGTCAGTCCTACTGCTCGCCGGTGAGGGGCCAGAGTGGGGAGAAGCGCGTGAACTCGCGAAGTCTCTCAACATCATGGACAAGGTGCACTTCCTCGGCCGCCAAGACGAGGTAGCCAGTCTGTTCAGCCTGGCTGACGTGTTTTTACTCCCGTCGGAGAAGGAGAGTTTTGGTTTAGTGGCACTCGAAGCCATGGCGTCCGGAGTTCCCGTCGTAGGCTCTACTGCCGGAGGAATTCCGGAACTCGTGAGCCACGGTGAAACGGGATATTTAGCCGATGTCGGCGATGTCGAGCGAATGGCTGAGTACACTCTGTCGATTTTGCGTGACGAAGGAGAAAGAGCGCGGATGTCTGCTGCGAGCCGAGCGCGCGCTATGTCTCATTTTCACGTGTCGAGCAAAGTCGCAGAATACGAACGAATTTACGAGTCTGTGATCGGCGCAGAGCGAACATGAACTGCGGGTCGAGCACTGGCGAGGCAGAAACATTCTGGCCTGACTACGTCGGACAGATACTCTCGCGGCTGGAAGGCGCAGGTTTTTCTGCACACGTTGTCGGAGGCTGTGTCCGGGATCACCTGCTCGGGCGCCAGACGCACGACTACGACATTGCCACATCCGCTCGACCGGACGAAGTTGCCGACCTGTTTGACGGGACGGTCCCCACAGGTGTTCAACACGGGACCGTCACGGTCGTCGAATTTGGCACTCCTGTTGAAGTCACCACGTACAGACGAGATGAGGGGTACTCGGATGGGCGGCACCCCGACGCTGTTCTGTTCACCACTTCTCTGCTGACGGACTTGTCGCGGCGAGACTTCACGGTAAACGCGATGGCCGTGACGCCGGCTGGACAACTCGTGGATCCGTTTCGTGGCCGCGATGACCTGTACAAACGCTGCATCCGCGCGGTAGGGAAGCCCGTCGACCGCTTCGAGGAAGATGCCCTGCGGATTCTGCGGGGACTCCGGTTCTGCGCAGAACTTGCGTTTACACTCGCCCCTGACACGGAGCGAGCGATGGCCCAAACCAGCCAAGGCCTGACTCTCATTTCCACAGAGCGCATCGGTCAAGAGTTTCGCCGCTTAGCTGCAGGAAACTGGCCGGTGGTCCTCCGCCAACTGGCTGAGGGCCCGTACTTGTTAAACTTACCCCCGCCATGGACGTCACTCCGCGTTGGATTTTCACGCTTGCTTGCCGATGGCTGGACGGAGAGCTTGTGGGCGCAAGCGCGTACCTTGTTCCTAAGCGCTTGGCAGGCTGTCGAAGCGCCCCACCGTGGGGACAAGCCGAGGGACAAGCCGGGTCACCTGCCCGCAACGCCGGACTTCGTTCTGGCAATGACACTGTTCTTTGCTCGCAGTGGGGTGGAAGTTTCCCAACTGCAGCAAATTGCGCGCCAAGCCGCGTGGGGGCGCAGAACTACCCATGTGCTGCGTGAGTCTCTCGAGACTACACAGGCTGACCCACTCAAATGGGAGCGTACCTTGTGGCGAACAACGCTGTTTTCGCGAGACAGAATGGCAGTTCTAGCCGGCTGTTTCTGCCTGGATGTGATGGATTGTGTGGTTGACGGAAACCACGTGCTAGAGGCGACCCGAACTGCCCTGGTGCAAAGCCTCGTTGAGTCTCAGCCGCTGTGGTCTTTCACAGACCTCGCAGTGAACGGTCAGGACATGGTCGACCTAGGCGCCAGTGGCCCACAAGTTGGCGCACTGTTGTCGACCTTGGCGACCAGCGTACTCTGCGAACACTTGCAGAATGTAAGGCAGGAGCTGCTCACAACAGCTCGGCACCTTGTCCTGACAAACTTCGGAGCACAAAGGGAGTGAACCACATGAGCAAACCCGTCCTCTCTGAGCAAGAGACACCTGAAGGGGAAAGTGTACGAGACCGGATTATGACTCTCCTCCTGGAACGCCGCAACGAGTTTGTGTCGGGAGAAGACCTAAGCGCTGCATCAGGCGTGTCTCGAACTGCTGTTTGGAAGCACATCCGCGTTATGGAACAGTGGGGGTTTGTGTTTGAGTCTAGTCCAAAAAAGGGTTATCGCATGACCACGGTACCTGATTTGTTGGTCGGTCCGTTGTTAAAGCAGCACCTACCGCAGTCATGTGTGCTCGGACGAAACGTCGTGTTCTTGCCTGAAACGGCATCCACGAACGCCGTTGCCATGGGACTGGCAGCGAGTGGTGCCGCCGACGGAACCCTTGTCACAGCTTGGGAACAGACGGGAGGGCGCGGTCGCCGAGGCCACACCTGGTTTTCTCCGCGCGGTGGGCTGTGGATGTCACTGGTGTTGCAACAGGCACTTCCCCTTGCACGCGCTGCAGAACTCACCCTCCTCGCGAGTGTCGCGGTTCGCCGCGCGGTGAAAGACACATGGGGACTTACTGCAGACATCAAGTGGCCGAACGACTTGTTGATGGAGGGCCGGAAAGTCTGTGGCATTTTGGCGGAAATCAGAGCGGACGGGGAATCTGTTCAGCATGCAGTACTTGGAATCGGGATCAACAGCGCCATCGAAGCAGATGCATTTCCAGATGAGTTGACCGCCATCGCAACCTCGCTTCAGGCGGTTGCGGGGCACTCCGTACCGAACCTTACCCTCGCGAGCGCTATCTTGCGCGAATTGGAGCCTATGTACCTTGACCTCTGTCGCGGGGGCAGTGGCTTTCTCGCAGTTGCAGAAGAGTGGCGCAGAGCGTCTACCACGCTAGGCCGACACATTGCGGTACGAACGGCGAACCGAACGCATACAGGAACAGCAGTTCGCATAGACGACTCAGGAGCGCTGCATCTTTCGGTCGATGGGGGAGAAACCATCGTGATCCACAGCGGGGACGTTCTATTTTAAAGAAAAAGGAAGTAAAGCGGCCCTCTGCCGCTGTATATTGGCTCAGTTGTAGAACATCCTAGAAACGGATGGTTGTCTCACAATTGAGGAGGGATAGACGTGTTCGATCAAGCGTTCGCAACTCTCTTTCGTGCAGTGGACCGGGTGCGAGTCCAATTGGAGACAGCGGACGCAGAGTTGCGCGAGCTGCTGGCCGAAGAGTTACATGAACTCCGGCACCTAGGAAACGCATACGTGGACCACTGGTTAGCGCTTGACGAGCAGATTGTCGAACTGATGGACAGTTACGACCTCCTCACCATGAGTGAGTCGGTATCTCCCGATCACGATGCCAGCGAACTGCACGGCTGGCCAGACTCTGAAAGTCTCGGGTTTGGCGCACAACTGCCCCTTGATGTCACAACGGAAATAAGCGGGAGAGGAAGTGCTCCTCGCCCTGGCAACGCCATTCCGATTGCAAGCGCACACGGTAGCAAGCAGACTCTCCAAGGTACGGAGTCCGGCCCTGTGCCCGAACTCGACTGGGTGTTTCTGTCGTCCGAACCGATTACGGCAGCGTTTCGCAAAGGCATGGGATATTTCGACCTGCTTCTGTTCGATGAAGCCGCCACGGCACTGCGTCAAGTTGTTCAAGCAGCGCCGAATCCAGTCTCTCGCATTTACCTCGCAGCTTCACTCTCCGCAAACCAGTTCTCAGAAGAGGCCCTAGTACAGCTGACAATGGCAAGAGAGTCTACGGATGACGAGCGGATCCTCTGTGCTGCAAACGAAGTGGAAGCGCACCTGAGATTTGGCGTCGGCGACGTGGCGGGAGCGATTGCCTGTCTCGAGGACAGTGCTCTGCGTATGCCAGAGTACCAGGATGTGTGGTACAACCTTGGCGTCTGTCTCGCAACGCAGGGAGCTTTTTCAGAAGCTTCGTATGTCCTCGCCCAAGCGGTCGCTCTCGACCCGGATGATGTGGATGCCATTTGCCTGCTCGCCGAAGTACAGTTGCGCGATGAGAACGCAGAGGCAGCAAGACAAATGTGCGAGCAAGCCACATCACGCGTCGGACGACATCCACGTGTCCTTGAAGCTCTTTGCCGCATTTACTTTCACTTGCGAGAGGAGAGTCGTTGCCTGGCGCTGTGCCGTCAACTCGTCGATGCCTATCCGCACCTGTCGACACCGTGGCGACTTGCTGCGTGGACCTTGGTCCGACGAGAGAGCCCGGACCAGGCGCTGGCCCTGCTTAAAAAACGCTTGGCAACAGCACCTGACGATGCGCAAAGCCTTCTGCAACTCGGAGTCGTTTACTTGCTGAGACAAGACTACGACCGCGCCGAGTCTGTCATTCTGCGCTCACTCCCGAAGTCTGCCGACAAGGCGATGGTTTGGATTATCCTTGGCCGCGTGAGCGCGGCAAATCGACTCCACGCCAAAGCGCACCGCCGTTACTTGCGCGCTCTGCGCGATCCCCGCCGGTCCGTGAAACGACTTGCCTTATACTACGCCGGTCTCAGTTTGGCTGATGCAGGTCGCCTGCGAGAAGCGGAGAAATACCTTCAGGCAGCGCTCGTTCTTGGCACAGCCAACCCTGCCATTCTGATTGCACTCGGTCGCACCGTCGATCGTCTCGGACGACACAGTGAGGCAGACAAGCTGTTTTCACGCGCTGAGGAAAGTGTTGGGGCCTCGTACCCGGTCTCTGGACTCTGATACAATAAGAGTATCCTGAGGTACGACCGGGGAGGACGCTCAGTGGACTTCGTCGTATATGACTTGGAGACGACGGGGCTGCGCCCCGGACAAGACGAGATCATCGAAATCGGAGCCGTACGCTCGGAGCACGGCATCGTTACAGCCACATATCACAGTTTAATTCGGCCGCTCGGCAGCGTCCCTGACGAAATTCTGCAACTCACCGGGATCTCGTTGAAAGACCTAGCATCTGCGAGAAGTCTGTCAGAAGTGCTGCCAGAGTTTCTCGAGTTTATTTCTGGATGGCACCTAGTTGCCCACAACGCTCGCTTTGACTTCAACTTTCTCAAATCTGCCTGTGAACAAACTGGACAACCCCTGTCGGCGTCAAGCGACTCTCTTGACACGTTGGTGCTTGCTCGCGTTCTTCTGCCAACAGAGCGTTCACATCGGCTGGAAGACCTCGCGAAGCTGCTCAATCTCCCGATCGAGACAGCGCATCGCGGCCTGTCGGATGCGCAGACCACACAGGCTCTTCTATGCTCTCTGCAGAACTTGGCACTGGCCCTTCCGCTTCTGACACTGCAACAATTGGAGCGCCTTGCAGGCATGTTTTCACCCGTTACTGCCACGTGGTTCGGGGACGTGGCAGAAGAGCGGATGCATAAATACGGAACTGTGCGCCCTCAGGGCACTTCGCAAGTGCTCGACCTTGTCTACTCTGCACGTGTAGGAGGTAGTCAGGAGAGGTCCGCAGAGGTCCAAGCAAAATCAGACGGACATGAGAAGACAGAGGGTGACAGCGAAGCCGAAGCTGGGAGTTGGTTTACAGCCGATAGTCCACTTGGCCGGGCACTGCCTTCGTTCGAGGTTCGCATCGGTCAACAACAGATGGTAGATGCCGTAACAAAGGCCCTCGAGGCTGATACACATTTGATCGCGGAAGCCGGAACTGGCACAGGCAAATCTTTGGCGTACCTGATCCCTGCAGCCCTGTATGCGGCCAAAACCGACAGCCGGGTGATGGTCGCTACTCACACCATTGCGCTGCAAGACCAAATCGAGCGGCGTGACTTTCCGACGCTGCGCAGCGTCATGGGGGTTCCGCTGTCCTTGGCTGTTTTTAAGGGAAGAACTCACTACTTATGCATGCGTAAACTCGCTCAAGAGAACGCTGGCGCTGACTTTGGTACGCCACAAGGAGAACTGGAGGCATACATGGCGTTGATGCGGTGGGTCGTGGACACCCCCGCCGGAAACCGCGAAGAGTTGGCCTTCTCGAACCGAATGTCGGATGTCTGGCACCGTGTCCAAAGCGAAACCGAGACGTGCATCCACAAGCGCTGTCCGTTCTTCCAAGATTGCTATTATTTCCGAGCTCGGGGCGCAGCTTATGAAGCGGACATTGTGGTGACCAATCACGCGTTGGTTCTGTCCGACTTAAAAGCAGAACACCGCGTGTTACCGCGCTACGACAAGGTCGTGTTTGACGAAGCGCATCACCTCGAGGAAGCCGCCACCAAGCACCTGGGTTCAGAAGTGTCCGCGCCACAAATTGCTATCTCACTGGGCCGGATCCTTCGTGACGGCGGCAAGCACGGCGTCGTCGCCGAACTGTCGAACCGCCTTGCTGAAGCGACAGACAGAAACGGGCGGTCCGCGACCGTTCTGGAGGCACTGCGTGAAGCCTTGCTGGACGTACGAGCAACGGTGGATGAAGCTTTTTCTGCGCTTGGACAACTGATTGCGCCCGGGCAGTCAGAGTTGCGAATCACAAGTGTACTGGCACAGTCTCCTGCATGGAAGGTGTACCTCAGTCAAAGCGACCGTTTGCAGGACTTATCTGCAAGACTCCTAGATGCGGCCGATGAACTCGAAGCCCTGGCAGAACAGCAGTCGGACTCTGACCTCGGTGGGCGGATGTTCGACGCTGCTGGATTTGTCCGTGAACTCACGCTGCGACTTAGCACCTTGTGTCAAGCCGGGGCAGCCGGACCGGAATGGGTGGTCTGGGTTGAGAAAAGCGGCTACGCAGACCGTCCGTTCATTAGCCTGCATGTCGCGCCAATCGATGTTGCTGGCATCTTGCGCAGCACCTTGTTTGAAACCAAAGACACCGTGATCCTGACATCTGCTACGTTGTCTGTGGACGGTAAATTTGACTACATCCGAGAACGGCTGGGGCTTGACGACAACTGCGCGCACGCTGTCGAAGAGATCTCGGTACCCTCTCCATTTGACTACTCGCGCCAGGCGCTGCTGTGCGTCCCAACGGACATTCCGGAACTCGCTGGTATGCAACCGGAGCAAGCCGCCATCTGGGTAGCTGACTCCATCTTCCAGCTGGCGCGCGCTTCACAAGGGAAGCTGCTTGCCCTGTTCACCAGTCACGTGATGCTGCGAGCGGTAGCGCGTGCGCTCCGCGATCCGCTGCAGTCGATCGGCTTACGTGTGTTTGCACAGGGCGTTGACGGTAACCGTGCACACCTGTTGGAATCGTTTCGACAAGGCACTGCAGGCGTACTTCTTGGGGCGCAGTCGTTTTGGGAAGGTATCGATCTGCCGGGGGATCAGTTGACAACGCTCGTCATTGTTCGGCTCCCGTTCGCACCGCCTACACACCCGGTGACAGCCGCTCGTCACGAGCGCCTCGAACAGCAAGGCAAGAGCGCCTTTTGGCACGCAAGCCTGCCCGAGGCTGTGGTTCGCTTTCGCCAGGGCTTCGGCCGCCTCATTCGGACCACTGCAGACCGCGGTGTCGTCGTGGTCTACGACAAGCGCATTGTCACGGCGCGTTACGGCCGAGCCTTCGTACGCTCACTCACTGGAGTGCGCCCATTCGTGGCCCCGGAGCAAGACGTGATCGACCGCGTCGCTGTGTTTCTCACGCCAGTAGGCGAACTGCATAACGTCTCTACATCGGCCCACACTAACTGACAACACCCTGATCACGCGAGGGGGAGTCAGCCATGCACACGATGTGGAAAGGTGCGGTTAGCTTTGGCTTAGTCAGTGTCCCGGTGCGAATGTTTGCCGCCACGGAGTCGAAGGACATCAAGCTGCGCTACCTGCACGAGGCCTGCAAGACGCCGATTCAGTACACCCGAACTTGCCCGCACTGTGACCGCCCCGTAGAGTGGGAGGAAATTGTGCGCGGCTTTGAGTACGAGCCAAACCGATTTGTAATCATCGATGAAGACGAGCTTAAATCTGTCGGCAAGTCGCGCTCTCAGACGATCGACATTGTCGACTTCGTTGAACTGACTGATATCGACCCGGTCTATTTTGACAAAACATACTACATTGCTCCG
>JAKAXI010000303.1 GCA_021816665.1 Bacillota bacterium
CACCTATGCAACGGTGCTCTCGGCAGTAGGTGTCAAAATGACACTTACGCAGCGGTGGTCTCGGTGGTAGGTGTCAAAATGACACTTACGCAGCGGTGGTCTCGGTGGTAGGTGTCAAAATGACACTTACGCAGCCGCGAACCTGTCGGTAGGCGCCTCCAGGCGCCTCCACACGCACCACACGGCCCCGGCGCATACCGCCGGGGCCGTGTTCGTGCGCAACACTTACACTCGATCCCTTTACGACTCCTGCCCAGATGCGAGCGGTTGAACCGCCGATTTGCAGCGGCTGTGCTGCTCCGTCTGCGTGTGCAGGTCTTCGAATACCTCCCGAACGCGCCCGTCGAGGACATCGAGTCCGACCTCAGTCACGCCTCCCGGCACAGTGACGCGCTGTAAGACGTCAGCGGCCGACAACCCAGACAAGAACAGGTTGGCTGTGCTGGTGAAGGTGTGCGTGATCAAAAACTCCGCCTCGCCACGGCTGATGCGCCCTGTCTTCGTGGCAGCCTCTGCCCACGCGTTTAAGATGGACGCGATGAAGGCCGGTCCGCAACTCGTCAGGTCAGAACAGACGCGGAGTTGGTCTTCGCCGACGGCGAACGGGAGGGCAATCTGCCCGAGTACCGACTCAAAGAACTCCTGATCGGGGCCGCTGAAACGCGATCCATAGCTGACCAAGAGTACACCGCTCTGGACCGACTGTACGATGCTCGGTATAATTTTGGCCACTTTGGCGCGTGTACAGGTTTCGAGATCGGCGAGCGGGATGGTGCTGATAGTGGTCGCGAGAACCTGCGACGGTGCGAGAATGTCGCCAATTTGGTCGAGCAACACGCGGCCGTCCGAAGCTCGCGTGGCGACGACCAGTACGTCCGTAAACCGAGCGACGTCCTGGGCACTTGCCGCGACGTGGATTCGTGGGACTTGGCGCGCTAATTCTCGCGCCTTTTCTGGCGTGCGGTTGTATACGAACACTTCCGCTTTGCCAGCCGTGGCCCACGCCTTGGCCAACATGCCGCCCATGCTGCCTGTTCCTATGATCCCGATGCGCAATGCCGCTCCCTCACATTCTTTCACCCGGCTGCCGTGCCGTGGCCAACCAGAGCTTATTCCACCGGCTTGTGCTCTGCCGGACCGTACTCTATGTGTATTCTCCGTAGGCTCGTTTGCTACACAGTCGATTCAGGACTGCCACTGAGCGGCACGGCGGACGTACCGAGAGTCGCTTACAATCGGGCGAAAATGTACGTATGGGGTGAGCGCAGGCAAGATCCACTTAGTCTTCGCATAAAATCTTTTCAAGCGGTCCTAGCAGGAATCATGCCAACAATGCAGAATAGGTGTTAATATGGATTTGTAGACTAGGCGGGAGAGATCATCACTAGTCTGGCCGTCCTAACCATCTTATGACCAGTTTCGTAGTCTCTTATTTGAATGCGCTTTCAATTTCAGGAAAGCTGTCCCGACTTGTACGCGACTCTGACGCCAGCCCCAGACAGGAAGGGTGGATCACGATGAGCATGGGGTATGGGTTGTATCAGGAACAGGTCCAACGACTACTCATGACCCAGCAAATGCGGCAGGCCATCACTGTGCTGCAGTGTTCAGCTGTAGAACTTGATCAGTATGTTCAGGAAGAAATGTCGTCCAATCCGCTTGCTGACGTTCAGCCGGTTTCGACTGAATGGCTGCGGCCGTGGACGGGTACGCGACTTAGCAGCGTACGGAGTAGCCGCGCACACGTCGCTTCCGGCGAGCGGCAAGCACCGCCGCTCGAACAGGTCGTTGCCTCTCCGCAGCAACTCCATGACTATTTAGAGGAACAAATTCGCCTCAACTACCCCGCTGACCGCATCTCTGATATCGCTCGTTTTCTCGTCGGCGCCCTCGACGAACAGGGCTACCTCCGCGAGAGTGACGAGGAACTCGCTTGCTGGATTCACGCGCCGCTATCCGATATTGCCGCTGCTGTAGAACGCCTGCAGTCCTGCGACCCGCCGGGCATTGGCGCTCGCAACCTGCAGGAGTGTCTGTACATGCAGTTGCACCACGTGCCCGTTTGTCATCGCGATTTAGTGGAGCAAATCGTCGCATCCGGTCTCGAAGACGTCGCAGCTGGAAGGCTCGCTCGATTGGCTCGCCGCCTGCGCGTTTCAACGAGTTCCTTGCAGGAAGCCGTGGATGCGCTTCGTCAGCTCAACCCGCGACCGGGATTGTCAAGTTGGGGAGACCGCCCGGCGTACATCATCCCTGACGTCACTGTCGAGAAAGTCGGCGACAAGTGGGTTGTCTTGACGAACGATTCAGCGCAGCCGAACATCCGCCTGGATGCCGGCTATTACCGCTTCATCGCGGCCGCCGATGCCGAGACTCGCCAGTACCTGACAAGCAAGGCGCAAGCAGTACAGTGGTTGGTTCGCTGCATCGAGCAGCGGCGTATGACGCTGCAGCGCGTCGCGGACGCACTAGTCAGCTTGCAGGCAGACTTTTTCGATCGCGGTGCTTGTGCTCTCCGTCCCCTGACTTTACGTCAGGTCGCAGATGCGCTCGGGTTGCATGAGTCGACGATCAGTCGCGCGACTCGCAACAAGTACATGCAGACGCCCCGCGGCATTTACGAGATGAAGTACTTTTTTTCCACCGAGATCGCGACGAAAACCGGCAGCGGTTCCGCTGAGTCTGCGAAGCACGCCATTCGCGCGATGATTGAGGCGGAAGACAGCGCGGCACCACTATCTGACGAAGATATCCGTAGCAAGTTGGAAGCCGACGGCGTGTTCCTCTCGCGCCGGACGGTTGCAAAGTACCGTGAAGCGATGTCGATCCCGCCGTCACACCGCCGCCGCCGCTTCTAAGTGGCGGCTTTGGCTAAAATTGGGCGAATAGAAGTTGCCAAGTGGACTCCGTTCGTCTACAATATGTGTGAACCAGTTTGCTTTGCAGTAATCGGGACACAAAACGTCCATCGGGACGAATTGAGTCCAAGGCAAAGAGAGGAGGCAGGTCGCATGGACTGGTCGTTGACGCGCCGCATTGTTCCGGAACTCGTGGATGTCCTACGCTCACG
>JAKAXI010000304.1 GCA_021816665.1 Bacillota bacterium
CAAAAGCGACCCTCGGTGAATAGAGGTGTGGACCGCTTCGCAAATAGACGGCGTGCTTTACCGCCACCGTACTATGCGTGGTCGCTGCAAAGGCCGGAGCAACAGGAATTGCCAACATCGAAACTCCCACAACGAGTGAGCGCATCAGCTTCTTGTTCATGTAGACCTCCCTACGCCTCCGAGGTTAGCTGTCGGGTTCGGGCCGAAGGATGGCCCTCGTCATCTTTCACCCCAAGGTGCACGTAGATTTGCACCAGTGTTTCGTTCCCCCGTACCTGCTGTAGCAGGATTCGGCGTTGCGAGGTCAGCCTAACACGAGTTCATTCATAGATTCATTGCGAAATTGTTGGTAATTGACACGGGACAAAGCAGAGTCTTCTTCCCCCACGGGTCTATGCGTCGTGTAACTCACTGTACTTCGTGTGACTCACTGTACTTAGCAATCAAGCGTGTAACGTTCTGTACTTGCCGCTTGTCCAAATGTTTCGTTCCGCGGTGAGCCGAAATAGAACTAACGAGTTCATCGATGCGGACATACTTAAATGTGCTGGCGTGTCCATATACCTCTGCTCGTCGGTTGGTGAAACAGAGAATACCTGAGATCGGTAGCCTCAGACCGTGATCGAACAGCAAACCCGTCAACAGCGCGTGGTGCCGGCGCATCTGTTCGGCCGCGTCGTGACCGCCGCCCTCCACACTCCGGTGCACACCATGGTCTGATACCTCGATGACGCCTGCCCAATTCTTGGATTCAACGTGAAACACTCCGTTCGGCCCCACAACGATGTGGTCGAATTCCTGGCGGCGACCGTTGTGATACACGTAAATGCGATTGAACACCCGATAACTAGCGTCAAGTCGTGCCAATTCTCGCGCCGTTTCCAGTTCGCCTCGCAACCCTGCAGCCGCCTTTGCCGTAACGACTTTCTGGGCGCGCTGCCGCACAACTCCTGTGCGGATTACCCCGACGGCGATGAGAATCCAACCGACCAAGCGCAACAATTGCCAGACTTCAGTGAGGAGCACGGTCGTATGTAAAGAAACAAGTGCAGGGCCCGCGTAGCTCAAGAGGATCAACGCTAGACCGACCAAGATGACAGCGGACACGGGGCTCGCACTTCTCCCGTTCTTCACTGGCCCACCCTCCCAAACTACAACTCTTCGTAGTTTACTTTCGCAGCCTGTTCAATCACACAGACTCGCGACCCGTTCTGTCGTGTATGAAGGTCAATATCAATCGGCGTATCGTCGTCGTAGAAGAACATGACCGGCAACATCGCGTTGTCTTCCTGCCAAAGTGCCACCGTGCCACAGTAGTCTTCCATGAAATCCGCTACAATTACGAGGCCGTTTGCGATCGCGAGGTCACGCGACAAATCGAATCTCAGCCTCGGAACCGAGTACGAGTAGACTCTTTGCCCATTATAGAGAATTGCAGTTTTACACGTCGGTTCCATTTCCAGTTCCTTTGCGTTTGCAGAGTTCACGATGCAGTCGTACCTTGGATAGACGTCGTTGACCTCGACGCATTGCCATACATCACAGGAGGTAACTCCTTGACCTTTTTTATAGACGACCAGCGGTCGTCCCATAAACCGCACAGCACCTGTCAGCTCACACGCGCCATGCACTTCAATGGCGGTGGCGCCAACACTGTTAACGAAGCGAGCACCGTACGTGTCCAGCCATTTCGCCAAGCGAGATGGTGTAAATTTCGACTTCGAAAAAATGATCGCGACAAGGACGTAGTGTCCTTGTTCTTCCAAAATGGACGCAAACACGTCTACAATTTGTACTGCGTGGACGCGAAATTTATCAAAATTATCAACATAGTCATACTCTAACCCGCAGTTTGAGCAGGGGATCTAATAGTTTCTCGACCAACCTTTGGCCACGCATTTGCTTCAGCCAGCGGCTAGGGATGCCATCTACCCCGTCTCGAATTCCGGCAAGTCCACCTGCCACGGCCGCATTCGTGTCCGTGTCGTGGCCATAGGAAATGGCGCGCTTCACAACCGCCTCGTAATTTGTCTCCTCCAAGGCGATCCGCGCGGCGTTCAGAGTCGCGACGATGTAGCCACTGCCGTCCGTCGTCGGGTCCTCTGTCGGCCGGACAACCGTTTGTAGATCGCGACCGTATGCGGAGTCCTTGTAGTAGCTAGAGAGCGTGGTGACTGCATATGCGTATGCTGCATTTGCCTCTTGACCCTGCAACATGCTTCGCGCCCACAGGCAGTAAAGTGCGCAGCAGACTTGGTTAGTGATATGCCCGTGCGTCACGACCGCTTGACGGTGCGCGTCCTCTATGAGTTCTTCTGCACTCCCTGTGTGCCAGAGTGCGAGCGGCAAAACGCGCATCAGTGCACCGTTGCCTTTGCCGTTTGGGTAAATAAAACCGGATTCGGTCGGCGCGGTGCCAGACCGAAGTTTCGCCAAGGCTGCGTCCGTTTGATTACCGACATCGAACACATACCGGTCAATTGCCCACAAACCTTCGCTGCGCCAGAGCAGCAATCGGTCGGCAAAATCCCGTTCATCGAAGCGCCTGCTGTTCAAGAGTGAATCGAGCAGACACAGCGCCTGTGCCCCGTCATCAGACCACGTCGCGGGCCGGATTGTGTGATGAGCTCGGCGAAATCCTGTCGGCGGTGTCATCTCCAACTCATCGAAACGAGGCAACTGACCGGGTGAATGAAACTCATAAGGCACGCCGAGAGCATCTCCCACAAGCAATCCCCAGACCCCGCCACGAATCGCTGCTTCAAGTCGAACCATGTTCATTCCTCCATCCATTTCCTTCTCCACAAACTGTACGCTCCATTTTATTTTTAGTCAATATGTAATTTTCATTATGAATATATTTTCATGAGGAAGTCAAAATGATTGCTGAATGTGGTTCAGTTTGCTACAGTCAAACCAACAATGATTCGGCGAGGAGGTGCTTCATGGCCGCGAAGTCGAACAAGCAAAAGAAAGGGCTTCTGAAGTTGGAAGGGTTGCCTGTCGACATGTGTGTGTTTACAGATCGGA
>JAKAXI010000014.1 GCA_021816665.1 Bacillota bacterium
ATTTAATGCCTGATAGACTGCGTAGGCGAAATCGTACGTACTGAGAGTCGCGCCGGTGACGATGGTGACTTGATAAGACTGCCTCTGGACAACCTCTTGCGGTAAAATCGGGTCGATGTAAGCTTCCGGGTAGTGTGTGAGACACTGAGTGATCTGAACGTTGGTAATTTTGCCGCCCTTAATCTTTAACGCCACAGACACACTTCCGATTGGGTTTGTGCCCGTGCCGTTGTATGTGCCGTCTAAATACTTTTGCTGCGAAGTACTTGATGTTGATGGAGTCGAGCTCCCTGTGGACCCCTTTGTTGCAGAGTTCGAAGTGCTCTTGCTAGATGAACCGCCGGACTGCGTGGACGATTTGTTGGACCCGCCTCCGTTCGTAGAGCTCGATGCCCCATCTCCGCTCTGGTGTGAGCTAGAAGGAGGCGACTGCGTTGCGTTTTGCCCGGAAATCGGCACAGCCTGAGTTGAGGCTAATGCCGTGTTTCCTGAGTTCGTCAAAACATACCCTGCTACGTACACCGCACCTACGGCGGCTGAGGCCAAGGCCACAAACTTGTTACTCATCCTGCCGGCCACTGTCATACCTCCTTGGCGGACAAGCCCACCTCGGCAATGTCCGATCGGGCTTACAGTGTCCAAGTATATCCGGGCACGATTGAAGGATGGTCAAAAATCATTGAAGACACCATGAAGTTCTTATGGAGCCTCCTTGACAAGTTTTCAACCTGCTCACAGAATAGGCTCGAATACTGCCTGGCTCGGATTTTACAGAGACGTCGATACTTTGGAGGGGTCTTGTGTTTCAAAATCTGAAGGTCGACGCACGCACACTACGCCAGACAATTGTGTGGACCATCCTTGCCTTCATCGTTGGGGGACTTATCAACATCGAGTGGCAGGCGCTGATCCGTCTGCGCCTGTTCGGGTACGACTACGCAATCTTCTACTATGCATTTGAGCACGTGCTACACCCTCAGAGCGTTGCCGCCCTGTACAACAGCACGCTACAGCAGATGTACCTGCACGGGTTAGGCTTCCCTGTCATTGTCTACGACCAGTATGTCTATCCGCCACAGTTTGCGCTCTTTTGGTCTTTTCTCGGTCTGTTTCCCTTCTATGTATCCCTCGTCCTATGGTTGACCATCGAGGTGGTATCCTACAGCACCGCAGTGGTCATGCTCGCCCGAATGCTTTGGCCAAACATCCGTTTCCAGCCGGCCATCGGACTGGCGCTCTTGACCGCAGTACTCACCCCGTTCATTCTTGACACCGGATTCGCAAACGTCGACTGTGTGCTGCTGCTCTCTATCGTCGCAACGTTCGCCATCCTGCACAGGCGCCCTCATACTTGGCTGGCCGGCGTACCTCTCGGGCTGGCCATCGCCTTTAAAGTGACGCCAATCGCCGTGGTCGTCTACCTGCTGCTGCGCAAGCAGTGGCGCACAGCGGCATCCGCCATAGCTACAACCCTTATTTTGACGGCAGTGGCCGTCCTCTTCGTAGGGGTCGAGCCGCTCCTGCACTATGTCACACACTTCATCCAGTTTGGGCAGACGAGCATGCGGAACGGCCCTGCCCCCTACAACCAGTCCCTGCTCGGCCTTTTGCAGTTGTTTGCGTTGCACCACGCCCTGTCAGCAAACGCGTCAATGTTGGGCATAATCTTCGTCGGTTACGCGCTCGTCGTCGGTGTCGTCATCTTGTGGACGGTACTGCGTACGCAGCCGCACCCTGCTGCGGACATGGCGCTCGCCTGTTTGACTCCACTCTTGTTTTCACCCTTAGTGGAGCAGATCCACATGGTCTTGGCGTTGCCTGCCGTCCTCGTTCTGCTCAAGGCAGCGGCCAATGCCAAAGCGCTTGTTCGTGCCGATGCCACTGTCACCTCATCAACGACAACGTCGTTCATGCTGTGGGCCGGGGTGTTTCTCAGCGTTGCCCTGATGTCGCTGCCAGTCACGTACTCCATCAACGAGTTGGTTAAACACATCCCAAAAATCTATTGGATCGACGCACCTATGTACGTTGTCCAATTGATCACGTTCGCTAGCAGCGTTTGGATTCTGTTTCAGAAACCTCGCTCTGGTGAACCCGCGGCACTCTCTACGCATTAGGCCACGGGCACAGGTCGCCACGAACAGGTCACGCCAAGGTCTCAGTTGGTCGAGAGAGACGCGTACGTGACTCCTGTCAACTGCTCAGATACCTCCCACAAGCGCCCCGCAAGTTTAATGTCTTTGGACACTGCAGTTGAAGGAGATGGCCCCGGCGCCCCGCGCATGCCGCGCCAGCCTGTCGGACCCATGTACTCGCCCCCGTGAATGCTCTTGTCCGTCGCAGCGAAGAGTGTCGGCAGTGCACCCGCAGCAGCACTCTGACCAAACGGTTTCGACAGCCAAGACGTAAACCCACCCATACCGTTCTTCACCAACTGCGTCGATGCAAACCCAGGGTGACAGGCAGCGGCAATCGTCTGAGCGCCTGCAGCGCGCAGCCTTCGCTCGAGTTCACGCATGAACAAGAGGTTTGCGAGCTTGCTTTGACTGTAAAACGCCCAGCGTTTATAACCTTTGCTCCCATCCAGGTTGTCAAAATAGATGTGCCCTCGCTGGTGCGCCAAACTGCTGACGACCACCACTCGTGAGCCAGAGACACTCTGGAGCGTCGGCAAAATGAGTCCGGTCAAGGCAAAGTGCCCCAAGTGGTTGGTGCCAAACTGCAGTTCAAAGCCATCCTCAGTGCGGGTGTACGGCGGCGCCATGACGCCAGCGTTGTTGATCAGCACATCCAACCGGTCGAAGCGCGAGTTGAACTCGGCCGCAAACGCGCGGACGCGTGCCTGGCTGGACAAGTCGAGCGACATCACCTGCACCTGAGCCTGCGGGTAGTCTGTCAGGATAGCCTTCTTCGCAGTTTCACCACGCTCTGCACTCCGGACTGCGAGAACTACCTCGGCACCTTTTCCAGCGAGCACTTTGGCTGCTTCAAAGCCAATGCCGCTGTTCGCTCCCGTAACGAGTATCCGTCGACCGCTTTGGTCCGGGATCGACCTGATTGTCCAAACTTCAGCCACAAAAACTCCTCCTTGTCGCCACTACGACCGCTCGGGTACAAGCGAGTACCCGAGTCGATCCGAGATTGCTGCCGCTGTCTTTCTCACATACGGGACTAACTCGTGCAAACGGTCCAGGTCCATCCGGATGCTCGGCCCCGAAACACTGCATGCCGCTACGACGCGTCCGGCATTGTCCCGAATCGGCGCCGCGACACAACATACGCCAAGTTCGTGTTCCTCAAGGTCGAAGGCAAAGCCCGTCTCCCGTGTCGTTTCAAGGGCGCGCAGGAACGGGTCGCGCTCAGTCACTGTGTGTTCCGTCAACCGCGGCAGGCCGTAGCGGTCAATAATCCGGACTTGCTCAGACCTTGGCAGAGACGCCAGAATCGCTTTGCCAAGTCCCGTGGCGTGAACCGGTACGCGTGTCCCAACCCGGGAGTGCATCCGGATCGTCTGTGCGCTTTCAACCTTCTCAATGTACACCACTTCACCCTGATCGAGGAATGCAAGGTGTACAACCTCGTTGACCTCTTCGGCCAACTCCTTCAAGTACGGCAGCGCTTCAGCTCGCAAGTCAATCGACGACAGCAGGCGCATGCCGAGGTCCAGTACGCCGTACCCAAGTTTGTAACGGCCCGTCTCACTGTCCTGCTCGATGGCGCGGTGCCGCATCATGGTCGTCAGCAGGCGGTGCACCGTGCTTTTGTACATTCCAACCTGGTTCGCGAGTTCGGTTATGCTCACGCCTTTCGGGTGCTCACTCACTACTTCGAGCAGAGCAAAGGCCTTATCCACTGATTTGACGGTATAGTCATCCATCTCGCTGTCACTCCTCGTCTGCCTCTTAGCTGGTTGAATCCGGGGCGGTCACAGCGGTCTGTTCCTGAAACCCGCTAAATACTTCAACGTTCTGCTCGATGATGCGCCTCGCCTGCTTCACCTCGACGCAGCGGGCCGGTTCAGGGATGAGTTTCCCGGCGTTGCACAGGTCATTCGGATTGAAGGCTCTGCGAATGGCAATCTGGGCCTCGATCTCCTCGTCGCGAAACTGGTAGCGCATGTCTTCAATTTTCTCAATCCCGACGCCGTGTTCGCCGGTAATCGTCCCGCCGACGTCGACGCAGACGTGGAGAACTTCCGAACCGACGCGGATGGCTTTTTCTGTCTCACCCGGTACCCGACTGTCGTAGCAGATAAGTGGGTGCAAGTTTCCGTCACCTGCGTGAAAAACATTGGCGATGCGCAGGCCCGACTCGCGGCTGATCTCCGTGATCCGCTGCAATACTTCGGTCAAACGCGACCTCGGGATGACGCCGTCCTGTACGATGTAGTCTGGCGAGATCCGCCCCGTAGCGCCAAACGCCATCTTGCGGCTGCTCCACCACAGTGCCCGTTCATCTGTGCTCTCCGCGATTTTCACGGTGCGCACGTGGTTCTGCCGGCAGATTTCAACGACGCGCTCGGCGTCTTCCTCAACCCCCGCCGCAAGTCCGTCCACTTCGATCAGCAGCACGGCTTCAATATCCGGCGGGTAACCGACGTGAAAGTTACTCTTATCGACTGCCTGCATCGCAAGTTGGTCCATCATCTCGATCGCGGCGGGGATGATGCCCGTCCCGATGATCGCACTCACTGTGTTGGAGGCGTCTTCCACTCTGTCGAACATGGCCAGCGCTGTCTGCACGGCTTGTGGCTTCTTCAAAATTTTCACCGTGATCTCGGTCGCGATCCCAAGTGTCCCTTCTGAACCGACGACAAGTCCCAGGATGTCGTACCCAACGGCGTCGCCGTACGGCTGACCAACGTCGATGACTTCACCGTCTGGCAACACGAACTTCGCAGCCACGATGTGGTTCGTCGTCACGCCGTATTTAAGACAGTGCGACCCGCCAGCGTTTTCCGCTAGGTTACCGCCAATTGTGCAGACCGACTGGCTCGACGGGTCTGGCGCGTAGTAGTAGCCATCGCCCGTGATCTGCTTGGTCAAGGTCAGGTTGACAAGCCCAGGTTGCACGACCGCCCGCAGGTTCTCGAAGTCGACCGACAAGAGTTGGTTCATCCGCGCTAGGCTGATGACGACTTCGTTGTTCAGTGCGATGGCTCCCCCGCTAAGTCCTGTGCCAGCGCCGCGCGGGAGAAACGGGATCTGATGCTCGTGCAGCCATTTCACAACAGCGGCCACTTCCTCCGTATTGGCGGGAGACACCACCGCTCGCGGCAGCGCCTGTCTAGCCACGTAGCCGTCGCAGCTAAACACGTGGAGCTTGTTTTGCTCGTGGATGACGTGTTGTTCCCCGACAATCTCCTTCATCGCACGCACCAATTCGACGGGACTGGTCACTGTTCCGCCGCCTCCTTCTGATACGCTTCATCGAGCAGCTCTACCGTGTGCAACACGTCGAGGTCGCGCTGACGCTTGTGTACACCGAGCCGAATCTGCATCATACACCCTGGGTTGCCCATGACAACCGCATCTGCTGTTTCAGGAATATCGTCCATCTTCCGTTCCAGGAGAGCGCTCGCCATATCCGGATGGGTCAAGTTGTAGATCCCGGCGCTCCCACAACACCGCTCCGAGTCCGGCAGTTCCACGAGTTTTAGGTCAGGGATGGCTCGCAGAAGTTGGCGGGGTTGCGAACGAATGTGCTGCGCGTGACAGAGGTGACAGGCGTCGTGATAGGTCACCGTTTTGTTGATGTGCCCCTTTGGCGCTTCAAAACCAACCTCCACCAAGAGCTCTGAGATGTCGCGGACACGTGCAGAGAAGTCGCGAGCCCGTTGACCGTAGGTAGGGTCATCCCGGAACAGGTCCGGGTACTCTTTCAGGGCGGCACCACAGCCAGCCGCGTTGATGATCAGGTAGTCCGCTCCAGTAGCGAGGAAGACGTCGATGTTGGTCTTGGCCATGATGCGCGCCTGTTCGCGGTCACCGGCGTGAATCTGCAGTGCGCCACAACAGACCTGTTCCCGCGGCACTAGAACTTCCAGTCCGTTGCGCACAGCGACGCGAGCAGTCGCCTCGTTCACATGAGCGAAAAAGACATCCATGACACACCCTGTAAAGAGCACGGCCGTACCCTTCTTGGCGTCGCGCGCAGGGATTCGCTCTGGGAGTGCATCGACCGCCATGTCCGCCGCGATCTCTGGAATCACAGCCTCCATTTCTCGAGCCGCGTGCGGCAGCACACTGAGAGCACCCGTTTTGCGAACGACGGTCCTTAGGCCTGAACGCTGGTAGAAACGAATGAACTTGCCGATGGCACGCAAACGCGAGCGATGTGGAAAAACGCCGCGCAAGAAGATCCGCTCTACAGTGCCAGCGCGTCCAACGGGCGGGTAGGCGGCGTGTGCCTGCCCGCGAGCCGTTTCAATGAGCGACCCGACTTGCACGCCGGATGGACAGACTGTCTCACACGCGCGACAGTCAAGACACGTGAAGACCGGGTCAATCACTGACTCGTCGAGTGGCAGTTTCCCCTCCGCCGCCTCCTTGATCAAAAGCACGCGTCCCCGCGGTGAATGGTTCTCGTCCTTGAGCTCCTGGTACGTCGGGCACACATCCAGACAGAATCCGCAGTGAACGCAGACCGAGAACTTCTCTTCCTCTGGTGCATCTGGCCAACGGAACGCGCTCACGTGTCGAGACATTTGAACGAGCTCTGGTTCTGCCTTTGCCATCTCAAATCCCCCCTGCAAAGGTTGCCGGACTCATTGTGCGACCGGGATCGATCTGATGCTTGATGCGTTCAAACAAAACGCCCGCCCGCCCGATTGGCCCAAATGGGTCCACCCCTTGGCGAACCTGTGCTGAAGCGTGTTTGATCACGACCGTTCCGTTCACACGCGTTGCTGCTGTGCGTAGCTCAGTGACAATTTGAGTCGCGAGTTCCGGAGCCAGTCCGCGCACGAAAACCTCCCCTATGCCTAGGGTGACAGCCCAAGACTGACGAACGTCAACCCCGTAGCGAGTCGCAAATTCGGCCACTTTGGCAGCGAGGTCATGCCAATTTGTCGGAGCTGCTGCCAAGCGGACTACGAGGTCTGCGCCTAGTGCCTGCTCCCCCATAGCCTCCCACCAGTCATCTGCCGCTGAACCTTGCAGTACATCTGCCGACATGCTCTGTTCCGTCGCCCACGCCTTGAGCTGTTCCGTCTGATACTGTGCCGACCGCTCATTTTCGTCGCAGTCCACCGCCAGCATCCAGACTCCTGTGGGCTCGTCGAAACTGGAAAGTGCCTGAGCTCTCGACGGGATGAGTACCGAGCCGACGAGTTTACTTCGCATCAAGCGGATATCTTCCGCGCTTCCGAAGAGCAGAACCGTTTCCCTGTGCAACGGAAGCGGTCGCAGTTTAAACGTTAGCTCTGTGATCACCCCAAGTGTCCCGCGTGACCCCACGAACAGCTTCGTCATGTCGTACCCGGCGACATTCTTCACCACTTTGCTGCCCGTTCTGATCACGGTCCCGTCCGGGTAGACTACACGCAGTGCGATCGCCATATCTCGGACGCCGCCGTACAATGCTCGCCGTGGTCCGCTTGCCGCAGTCGAAGCGATGCCGCCGATGGTCGAAGCAGCGGGCAGCCACGGGTCTAACGGAAGCATTTTCTGCTCAGCGGTCAAAACACGCCCGAGTTCAGATAGAGTGACGCCTGGCTGGACAGTGACGACCAAGTCTGACGGCGAGAAATCGAGCACTTGATTCATGCGACCCATCGACAGCACGATGTGTACTCTTTCCCCTGGCGCCTCACCCGTCAGTTGCGTACCAGCGCCAATCGGTTTCACCTTCCAACCAGCCTCACTCGCTCTCTTCATGACCGCGGCCGTCTGGGCCTCGTCCGCCGGTTCGACCAAAACAGCGGGGTAATCACTGCCGGTTTGTAGCAACTCTCCTCCGTTCGCCAGAGCATGGACTGCATCTGCAGTACAAATTTCGGATAGGGACGCCAAAATGGTTTGTGCAGTTTCTCGATCTAAAGTTTCCGTATGCTTCACTCCCCCGCTCAGTCGTTGCTCCGTTCGACTGCGTCAGCGCAAGCTGTTCTGTATTACAGAATAATATTCTAATTCTATGTTAAATTGCTACATTTCTAAATACAACAGGTATGAACCGAGATCATCTCAGAGTTCATTTTCCTGCCAGTCGTTTGCTGTGGGAGGTGAAGTTTTTTTCCGATGTGTCGTCGGCTTGCGAGAAACCCCTTTCTACACTCACTTGACACGTAAGGAGGATTTGGGAATGCCTCAGTCGGTTTTTCACCAATTGTTGACGCCCGTAGGCGGGTCCACACTGGTCTCTTTTCTCATGGGTTTGATCCCCATCGCTGTCGTACTTGTCCTGCTCGGTATCGTTCGCGCCCCCGCCTGGATCTCTGCGCTGTCCGGCTTGGTCGTTGGATTCATCATTGCACTCGTATTTTGGAAAATCCCTGGCGTGATCGCGCTGTCCTCTATCGGTGAAGGAGCAGTGTTCGCCCTCTGGCCGGTCATGTGGATCGTGTTTGCCGCCATGTGGCTATACAACCTCAGCCAGAGAACCGGCGCATTCGAGCAGTTTAAGCGCTGGATGTATCGGTATGCGACGACTGACCGGCGCATCCAGGTTCTGATCATCGCTTTCAGCTTCGGTGCTCTCATGGAAGGCATTGCCGGCTTCGGAACGCCTGTGGCGATCGCGTCCGCCTTGTTGGTCGGGCTCGGGTTTCCGGTACTTGACGCGGTGGTCTACTGTCTCATCTTCGACACGGCCCCTGTCGCCTACGGGGCGCTCGGTGTCCCGATTGTCACGCTTGGATCCGTCACGAACCTGCACCCGGCAGCTTTGTCCGCCATGGTCGGCCGCCAACTTCCGTTTTTTGCTTTGCTTCTCCCGTTTTACGTTCTCATCGTCATGGGCGGTTGGAAGGCTCTCAAGGGCGCATGGCCGGTTGCATTGGTCGGCGGACTGTCGTACAGCGTAACGCAGTTCATCGTCTCGAACTACATCGGTCCGGCCCTCCCCGACGTGCTGGCAGCGCTTGTGTCCCTGATTTGTATCGTGGGCTTTACGCGGGTTTGGCGACCAAAGGACACGGCTGACTACCAGTCCTACGTTCACTCGTCAAGCGCCGTTGAAATGGCCGCGGCACGCGAGCCAGGCACTGGACAAGAGCCGAGTGTAAGCTGGCGCGGCTGGGTCCCCTGGTTGACGGTCACCATCGTCGTCATCATTTGGACCTTCGCGAAGGTCGCTGACCTGGGAGCAAAAGACGTTCATTGGCCGGGGCTCGACAACCTTGTCTACCTGACGCTGTACCACAAGCTCTACGAGGCAGTCTGGAGCTTCCAGCCGCTCGGCACTGGAACGGCGATTCTGGTCGCCGTGATCCTCAGTGCGTTCATGCTTCGCGCGCGCTGGACCGATTTCTGGGCTGCCGCCGGCGACAGTTGGAGACAGCTCTACCTCCCCATCTTTACCGTCATGTGCATCGTCGGTCTTGCGTACCTATACAACTACTCAGGGATGGCGTACACGCTCGGAATCGGCGTCGCTGCTCTCGGTGCTGCGTTTCCTTTCTTCTCCGGGTTCCTCGGCTGGATCGCCTGTTTCCTGTCTGGATCCGACACCTCTTCCAATGCGCTGTTTGGCAATCTTCAAGTGGTTGCCGCTAACCGACTCCACCTGAATCCGTACCTGATGGCGGCGACCAATTCATCAGGTGCTGTCATGAGCAAGATGATCTCTCCACAAAACGTATCGACTGGTGTATCAACCGGGGAATTGCGTGGCAAAGAAGGGCTGGTCATTCGCAGGACATTCGTGCACAGCATCATCCTCACTTGCATTCTTGGACTTCTTGTCCTGCTGCAGGCGCACGGACTAAGCGGCATGGTGCCGAAAGGCTGACTCCTGTTCCGTGCTCGTTAGACCCCAGAGGCCCAGAGGAGACTCTGCGGCCTCTACTGATTTTCCGTCCTGACCAGTCGTTGTTCTATAATGCAGAACATTATTCCATTTTGCACAACAAGGTGCTATGATGGGCAAAAGCCCCTTAGACGAGTACGAATATTTGTGACATGTAACAATGAACTCGTGCAGGGAATGGGAGAGAAGGAGGCGGATCGTCGTGTCCAAAGCGTACACCTGTCCACCGGGTATCACTGTTACGGGTGACTACCAACCAGAATTTGCGAGTATTCTCACGCCGGAAGCCCTGGCCTTCGTGGCAAACCTCGAGCGTAAATTTGGCCCACGTCGAGAGGAACTGCTGCAAAAACGTCAAGAACGCGAGTTGGAGATTCGCTCTGGGAAACTCCCGGATTTTCTTCCGGAGACCGCATCAGTCCGCAGTGGTGATTGGACGGTCGGGCCGATTCCTGCAGACTTGCAAGACCGACGCGTTGAGATCACAGGGCCGAGCAGCGACCGAAAAATGGTCATTAACGCACTCAACTCCGGCGCCAAGTGCTTTATGGCAGACTTTGAAGACGCCAACTCCCCGACGTGGCAGAACAGTGTCCAAGGTCAGATTAACCTGCGCGATGCTATCCGGCGGAAAATCGACTACACCAGCCCGGAGGGGAAGGCCTACCGCCTCAACCCAGACATCGCAACGCTCATCGTGCGGCCACGCGGGTGGCACCTCGTAGAAAAGCACGTGCTTGTCGACGGGAAGGCAGTCTCTGGCGGACTGTTCGACTTCGGCCTCTACTTCTTCCACAACGCGAAAGAACTCATCGCCAGAGGCTCTGGTCCGTACTTTTACCTGCCGAAGATGGAGAGCCATTTGGAAGCCCGCCTCTGGAACAATGTCTTTGTCGAAGCGCAACAGCAACTCGGCATTCCGAACGGGACCATCAAGGCCACCTCGCTGATCGAGACCATCCTGGCGACATTCGAAATGGATGAAATTCTCTACGAACTACGCGATCACGCTGCCGGGCTCAACTGTGGCCGCTGGGACTACATTTTTAGCTACATCAAGAAGTTCCGCCATCAACCAGAAATGATTTTGCCTGACCGCGCGCAAGTCAACATGACTGTACCGTTCATGCGCGCGTACACCTTATTCACAATTCAAACGTGTCACAAGCGTGGGGCCTTTGCCATCGGTGGAATGGCTGCGCAAATCCCGATTAAAAACGACCCGGCAGCTAACGAGGATGCTCTCACCAAAGTGCGTGCGGACAAGGAACGCGAAGCAGGAGACGGTCACGATGGTACGTGGGTAGCACATCCCGGGCTCGTCCCCGTTGCCAAAGAGGTATTCGACCGACTGATGCCAACGCCCAACCAGCTCGACCGCAAGCGTGAGGACGTGCACGTTACAGCCGCCGAACTCGTGGCTGTGCCGGCCGGCACCGTCACAGAGAGCGGTCTTCGTACAAACGTCAGTGTCGGCATACAGTACATTGCCGCTTGGCTGAATGGATCAGGCGCTGTGCCGATTTTCAATCTGATGGAGGATGCGGCGACCGCCGAGATCTCCAGAGCACAGGTTTGGCAGTGGATCCACCATCCGAGAGGCGTTCTCGACGACGGCCGCAAAGTGACTGTGGAACTATTTCGGACAGTCGTCCAGGAGGAACTGGAGAAAATCCGCGCTGCAGTTGGCGCCGACGCCTATGCGCAAGGAAAATTCGAGCAAGCTGCGCAGTTGTTTGACGAACTGTCGGTTCGGGAAGAGTTCGAGGACTTCCTCACCGTCCCCGGCTACGCGTATCTGTAACAAAACCGAGTTCACAGAAGCCTGCTCACTTATCCAAGTAACGCCCCGCAGAGATGCAGGGCGTTACTTGTGTCCAAAGGTGAAAACTTACTTACGCTGTCCGCGCCCGAGCAGATGACCGGTGGTCAGTCGGTACACGCGGCGCATGGTAGCGCGGTCTGCCTCACTTAAGGTTTTATCTCGAGCGGTCAAGGACCTGCGCACGGGTAACACCCGAAACCTCGTACCGGATTTGGTCGCATACCGATGCACCCAGGTGGGGACAGCTTGAACGCGGCGCAGGTGAATAGCCCCTTGCGTGTCTTTCTCGACGGTGACGTTCACAATGACGCCGCTGTCCGAATGAATCCCCCCCATCATCCGGTCCGAGATGAAGTTCCCCATTGAGTAAATCACAAACTTGTCTGCACTTCGCCCCCCAGCTGCGCGCACTGTCGTCTTCACCATGGGTTGCAGGACATGCGGGTGCGCTCCGAGCACAATGTCGGCGCCGTTTCGAAACAAGGCGTTTACCACCGTCTTTTGCCGCTCATTGGGGTGGCGGTGAAATTCCTGCCCGAAATGTACGGCAACGACAACGACATCTGCTTGGCTACGCATGCGCTTAAGGTCAGAGCGCATTTTCTGCAGGTTGATCCGATTGACTGCAAAGCCAAGTCCAGCGGGCAGCGTAAAACCGTTGGTTCCGTACGTGTAGGACAAGATTCCAACACGCATACCCCTCACGGCACGAATCAACAGCCGTGTGGCATCGGCCTTCGTGCCGTACGTACCCGTGTGTTGTATCCCCTGCTTGTCTAACACGTGAAGGGTTCGGCGCAACCCCTTAAATCCGCGATCTAAACAGTGATTGTTTGCTGTGGTCAACACATCGACACCAGCTCGCTTGAGCGCTCCAGCGAGTTCATCCGGACAGTTGAACATGGGCCACCCTGTCTTCGGATTCCGGCGCTGGTATGTGTCTTCTCTGCCAGAGAGTGTGGTCTCCAAATTGCCAATGGTCAAATCGGCACTACGCAGGTGCGGTGCCACTTCGCGAAACATACTGTCAAATGAATATGTGTTCCCTGGTCTCTTCGCTGATTCAATTTGGCGTCGCCACATCAGCAGGTCGCCGACAGCTGCAATTTTAATCGTTGTCATTTCCGGCCCCCCCTTGCTGACGATTGGTGTCGTCCACAGACAGTGCTTGGCACTTTGCGCTCGTTCCAACCTATTCAAAAACGGACACCGTGGTCTAGAGAACTGCCCATACAGTGCTTCGAAAATCGACATATCATCGAACAGAGAAAGCCTAGCGGGCAGGGGAGGAGGCACAGTATGGCAAATCCACTGAGACTGAACAGACCCGTCATTGCCATTACAGGCAGTGCAGGGAAGTCAACCACCAAAGAGATGGTGGCCTCCATTCTCTCCACGCGATGGCGGATTTTGAAATCAGTAGACAATCTCAATTTCATCAACCATACACAGCAATCCAGACAGAAGGTGCGTCCTGAACACCGCGCACTTGTACTGGAATACGGTATGTCCGGTGCAGGCCACATCAAGAGGCACTGCCAGGTCATCGAACCGAACTACGCAATCATCACGAACATCGGGTCTGCCCACATCGGTGCGTTTGGCGGCGACGTGCGGAAACTTGCGCGCGCTAAGTCAGAACTCATTCGCTGGATGAAACCCACTGGAACCGTCGTCCTGAACAATGACAACGCAAACACACGCTTGATCGAAACAGGCAGGTTTCGCGGCAAGAGACTCACCGTGGGTATTGAGAACAAAGCAGACTATCGAGCTGAAAATGTTCATTACTCATCCGGGGGCATGACGTTTGACGTCAAACTCAGGGGCAAACTGCAGCACTTTCGGATTCCGATTATGGGGCGGCACCACGTCTACAACGCGCTGTGTGCCATTGCAGTCACAGATGCACTTGGTTTTAGCGCGCAACAGATGCGCATCGGCCTGCAGCGGTTCCGGCGGATGTATCGGCGCACCAGCATATACCGACTTAAGAACAATATCTTCCTCATCGACGACAGTTTCAGTTCGAATCCGGATGCCGCCAAAGCGGCACTTGACACGCTAATGCAAGTCGGCAAAGGCGAAAAGTATGCTGTCTTAGGCAGTATGCAAGCACTCGGAAAATACAGCGTGGCAGGACACAGTGCGGTCGGGCGTCACGTGGCGAAGCGAAACATCTCGAGGCTGTACACGTTTGGCGCCCTCGCCAAAACGATTGGGACTGCTGCTGTGAAGGCTGGATACCCGAAAGTTCGAGTTCTGCACTTTGTCGACAAAGCCGCGCTCAATCGTCGACTGTTGAACGACTTACAATCAAATACCACAGTGCTCGTCAAAGCATCTCACGGGTTGCACCTGATGGACACTGCAGACCTGTTGCGTCATCGGTTATCAGCCACGAACAGCAAGCAGCGACTCAACGGGAAGCAATCCGTCAAGAAGAAGCGCTAACACTGTAATGACGGGCCTGGCGCTATCCCACCGGGCTCGTTTACAGGTC
>JAKAXI010000305.1 GCA_021816665.1 Bacillota bacterium
CTGCCCAAGGGACCGGAGGTGCTGTCATTGGCAACTCCGGTCTCGATTGTTTTCCCTCACGCTCTCGCTGGTCTTGTCGCCCCGCGCTCGACATTCCCGTTTACCACCAGTACCCCCACGGCCATAACCACCAAAGCGCGAAAAATGGAAAGAAAACGAACGGAAACCATGCCTCAACCACGTCATTGTTAGGAACCCGGCTGTCCCAGAGGACACTTATTTCATCGGTATCGACTGTAGAACTCGCCAATCTCGTCGTCCGCCCAACCGGACGCACGACAATGCCATCATCCGTCATCGAATGTAGGATGCCGTGGTGCATCCCGTCACCCGTTCGAAAGACAACATGCTGTCCGACAAAGCGCGAGCAGTGCGCACGTGTGACCATCAATTGACCTCCTTTTGTCGGACGAGGTGACAGTCGCGTGCAAAAACACAGCCGCCGAAGATGTATATCCCCCGAATGGACCGCCACTGTACTCAGGAGGCACCTCGCCCTCCACCGTGATGTCTGATCGTATGAACTCCTGTCTAATGACGCTTGGACGATCGCCTTATTTTTGGCAATAAACATTTTGGTAGAATACTTGTAGACAGAGAAGGAGGCGAGCGAGCGGATGGGTTACGCAACGTGTTTCGTCTGTGGCCAGGAGAACGATAAAGGGCTACAACTGAAGTTCTACCAGGATGGAGACAGCGTTCGCGCGCACTTTCACGCAGAACCGTGGCACGAGGGGTGGCCGGGAATCACCCACGGCGGCGTCGCTAGTTCGATTCTTGACGAGGCTACAGCATATGTGACGTTTTTCATGGGCACCGTAGCGTTGACTGCACAGTTGCAGGTTGAGTTTCGAGATCCGATACGAATTGGCGAACACGTCGATGTGCAGGCGCACGCGACAAAGGTGACGCGGCGAGTGGTCGAAGTAGAGGCTTCGATCTTCGCCGAGGATGGGGCGCTGAAGGCGCGGTCGCAGGCCAAAATGCTGATTTTGTCTGAAAAGCAAAAGCAGGAAATGGGACTGGCGAACTTGCTATAGACCTGCTGGACAAGCTGTTGACCAAAATTGCCGAGTCCTGTATGCTTTTGTCGTAATCCAAGAGACCTCGTATAGTGCCGGGGATCGGCTCGGCAGTCTCTACCAGGCGACCGGAATCGCTTGACTACGAGGACGCTCGGTTCATGATTTGGGACAACAGGGAATTTTGCGTTCACTTATGGCGGCTTCGAGCCTGGAGCCGGTGCGCAATTCCTTGACCTTTTCGGTTTTCCCTGACCATGCACTCGGCGCCTCCAGTCTGCGTCCTTGTCGCCACTGGAGTCATCGGGTGTTTTTTTATTATTCGAGGGGAGAGACCAAAATGGGCAAGGCTGTTGCCTCGCAGGCCCCAGTTGATCAGCGCGACGGCGCATTTCAACTTGAAACAGAGGGCACGGGGGTTATCGTCGAAAGTCGTCGGCACGGTGTGCCACGGGAATTATTCTTCGTTTGGTTCGCAGCGGTTCTTACCTACACGGGCGTCGTCACAGGCCAACTGTTCACCGCTATGGGCCTGAACGTCTGGGAAAGTCTGCTCGTCGCAGTCCTTTGCTCTTTCTCGTTTGCAGCGCTTGGCTATGCGTCCTCCACTGGACCTCGTGGCGGCACGGTCACACTGACCATCTCCAAAGCGGCGTTTGGCGTCCGTGGCGCACGCGTCACGGCGTTCTTCAGCTGGATCACGGCAGTCGGCTGGGAGAGCGTCACCATGGTACTCACAGTGCTGGCGCTGTTGAGCCTGGCGCAGTTCGCCGGGTTGCCATCTTCTGGCGTGGGTCCTACTGCTATCGCAATTGTCATCACGCTCGTGCTCACGTACTCCGTGCCTTTCCTCGGCCACGCGACGCTCGTTACGATGCAACGGTGGTTGTCGTTTTTACTCGGCATCTGTGTTCTGCTCGTCGTCCTCGCGATTTTGCCGCACGTCAACTGGTCGTTTGCTCCGCCGGTGAAGGACATGTGGGGGCAAGGGCCGGTGTGGACCACGCTGTTCGCACTGTCGATAGGCCTTGCCACGACGTTTTACGGCTGGGTGAACTTCTCTGCTGACTACTCGCGTTACTTGCCGACAAAGACCCCAACAAAGAAAATTGTCGGCGTGACGTTCGCCAGCGGCGGCATCGCAAGCTTTGTGATGATGGGCGGCGGCATCTTGCTCGGCACCTTTGTGAACGGGAATGCGTTCCTCGCGAACCCCGTCCTCGCGATCGCGAAGGCCGTCCCGACGTGGGCTGCAGTGCCGTTCCTGATCGCGGTTGTCGTCGGCGACATCACAGCCAATTACTTGAACGCCTACAGTTCTGGCATGAGCTTCCTGTCGATGGGCATTAAGATCAAGCGGTACTGGGCTGTTGTCATTGACGGCGCCATCTGCACCGTGCTCGCGATCTATTTTATCGCGACGGGCTTCGTGTCGAACTTCCAGAACTTCCTCGACCTGATGATTGTTTTCATCGGCCCGTGGGCCGCGATATACCTGATTCACCACCGCCTCGTCGGCGGTAAGTACGACGCCGACGGCCTTGCCGATGATGGTCCTTCATCGAGCTACTGGTACACAAACGGCGTCAATTGGCGAGCGATGATTGCGTGGTTTGTGGGCGTCGTCGCAACTGCACTGACGGTCAACAGCTCGATCACGCAGTTGAATACATTGTCGCCGATGCTGTTTGGTGGCGCTGATTTGACAGCCTTCACTGCGCCGATTGTGACAGGCATTGTCTACTTCCTGATTGCGGGTCGCCCGCAGCGTACGGGTGCTGCGTTCGCAAAACCTGTGCAGGAGTGAGTCGACGAGCTCCGTTTTGCAAGTGGGCTCTACCGCGCTTTCGCGGTAGAGCCCTTTTTGCAGTTTGTGGTCTGCTTGGACTGGGTCAAGAAGCGTTTGACACCGCCGCAGTAGAGAGGTAGTTTAGTGACAGAAAGATGTGGGAGGGTGATTGACATGTTCTTTCGACGTCGCCAGATCGG
>JAKAXI010000306.1 GCA_021816665.1 Bacillota bacterium
CGGACTGTTGCTGTCGTTTTTTATGCTCGCCGCATTTGGCGCCACTTACATCTTTACGGTCGAGCAGTTTCCAGTCTTCGCCCGCGGATCCGGAATGGGCTGGGCAGCCGGATTTGGGCGCATTGGTGGGATCATCGGACCTTACATCGTCGGTGCTATGATTGCAGGTGCCGTCGGCTACCCTGCCATTTTTGGCCTGTTCTTCATCGTCACGCTCGTCGGATTCATTCTGGTTTGGATGCTAGGTCGTGAGACGAAAGGCGTCAACACAGACGAACTGCGATAGACGTTCGCGAAGCTGACAAAGCAATGAACCGCCGGGTTTTGCACCGGCGGTTCGTGAATTTATGTGATTTCATACTAGAAACAAATGATTTCTGTGCAACTCGCTCAGCAGTCTTTACCCCGGCGTGACTTCAGCACACAACAGTCCGAAGTACGTCGGGACTTCGTACGACAACAACTCGACCTGTCTCTCTTCGGGCGGTATCGCGCCAGCCAGAATCAGCGCCTGCCAAATGCCGTCCGGTTTGGCGGCTTCGATAAAGTCCGCGTCGAAGTATGCGAGGTCTTCGAGTTGTCCACTCTCTACCCGCGCAATCACCTCGTCGTCGAGTTGCCTTGCGGCTTCGTTGAACCCGTAAGGGCCGTCTTCAGCGTGCGCATGCGCCCAGTCGCAGCTCGCAATGAGGCCAACTCGCCCATCGTAACAGTGAACAGCGTCAGCCAAGGCCGCCCCAAAGGCAATGTGCTGCTCCATGGAGAGCGATCGAGACGGTGAAAGCACCACAATCTCTGTCTTCGGCATGAACCACAGCGGAACGATCGCACCCCAGTCAAGCGGCAGGCAAGACAGCGGCCCCTCTGCCGTCGCGAAGTTCACCGCAACCACCGGCAAATCGCGGGCCTGTGCAGCGTCGACGATGTCGCGGGCCAACGTCCGACAGACCACCCGCTCCATAGTGACCGACGGTCCCCCTTCATCGACCTCGCCAGCCATCCGCTCACAGTCCGAAACTGCGAAAAATCCATCCAATCGAATACCGTGAGGTGTGACGACGATAATCACATCCGGGTTAGCCTCAGCCATTTTCTGACCAAGTGTACGCATGCTCTCACGCGTAGTCGCCATCAAAGAAACGCGGTCCGGCGCAAGTTCAGGAATTACTTCTCCACCGTGTGGAGTGATACAGGCAAACACAAACGGGTTGCAGCAGCTTGAATCGGACACGTAGCACCCCCACCCGGACAACACTTGTCCATTTTTATCTTATTATACTCGAGATCGAAGAAGGCAGGCGATTTGCCTGCCTGTCAGTACTGTGCCATGCCTGCGGTCAAGAATAAATCCAGGAGCCACCAAATGCCGACGATGAACAACAGCACATGTCCAATCATGATGGGAAACGTAAGTCCGCCAATCAAGGTCATGGCCAACATCGTGACACCACTGCCAATGCGCCCGCAGTACATGCGATGAATTCCGAGCGACCCTAAAAAAAACCAAAGTACATACGCCAGTGCGACGGAACGCCCCATGTTCATTCCCCCTGCCGCCGGCTGTGATGTTCACAGCATATGACAGGATGGCATGTCTCCATGTCGCAAAATGTTTAACTAGACGCCCGTCAGCTAGACAATCTGCACGCGTCGTCCTTGTTGCGCGTATGTGAGGAGTTCACGAGTCTCTCCGTACATCGCCGTCTTATTCGGTGCGCCAAGGACCACGGATACCATCACGTGGCCATTCTGCTTCACGGCAAAGGCTAAGCAGAACATCGCCTTTGACGTATATCCTGTTTTTCCACCGATAATTTCGCCGAAGGTGCTGTTCTTGAGATACATGAAACGGTTCGTGTTGTGAATCGCTTTGCCAGCTACCGTGTCGTTCATCGTATGCATCGTCTGAACAATGCGCGGGTACTTCACAGCGGTTGCCAGAATCAGTGCAATGTCGTGGGCGGTCGACTGGTGATCGTCGTCATGCAGTCCGTTTGGCGTAACAAAGTTCGTTCGCGTGCAGCCAATGAGGCGCGCTTTGACATTCATCATCCGCGCAAAACCTTCCTGTGATCCCCCAATGGTCTGTGCGATGGCGTACGCCACGTCGTTTGAACTCTTCATCAGAAGGGCATGCAGTGCCTTGTCCGCAGGAATGGTTGTGTCTGGCTTGATCCCAAGGCGAACACGCGGTTGACGACTCGCAGCCTTGCTGACATAGACCGGATCGTCGGGGTGAAGATAGGTGACGAGCAAGATGGCAGTCATCAGTTTCGTCGTACTCGCAGGGTAAGTGAGTTTGTCCGCATTTTTGGCGTAGAGAATTTTGCCAGTGTTGGCGTCGAGCACGATCGCTGACTTGGCGTTGATAAACACGCGTTGCGGGGCGTTAGAATCAGCGGAAACCGGGGCTGCGCACGAGAACGTGATCACTGCCCCTACCAAAGCGAGGCTGAGACTGTACCGACCACTTCGTGCGAGCCGCGTACAGGCCGCGGCAAGAAACCGAACCATGCCATAGAACACTCCTTTCACAGACCTAGGTCGTACGTCCGGTACAGGACGAGACAAGACCACAGGATTCCTGAACAGGGTGTTCCAAACAGGCCCAGCCTATGTACGTCGAGCGCGAGTGGTCCAGTGTTTGTCAGGCGTTTGGGGTCACTAGAATGCGCTTTGCAACCGATTCGTCCAGCGAGTAGGATGCGCCGTCCACCTCAATCGGAACACCTGCTTCATACGGACTTAGAGGTTTCGAAAGAACGACTTTGGCACCTGGGACAATGCCTGCGCTATGGAGAAAACGAAGTAAATCGAGGTCCTCTTCGGCCTGCTCAACGATTCGAACGACTATAACGGACTGCCCGCCTTCCATGCCAGACAACGGGCGACCAGAGACTTGCTTGGCTCCTGAACCCGGGATCACGTTGCCGTGAGGGCAAGTTGTCGGATAACCGAGTCGTTCAGCTAGGCGCTCTTCCACTTCAGGAGAGATTGCGT
>JAKAXI010000307.1 GCA_021816665.1 Bacillota bacterium
GGGTCAGTCGTACTCACCCTCCCACTTGTCATTCAGATGTCTGTGCTACTGTTCGGCGGCAGTGCCTTTATGCCGAACTGGGTGAGTTGGATTCTGGCGACACCGGTGCAGTTCTACGTCGGGTGGCGGTTCTACAAGGGGGCGTACCACTCCCTGCGCGGTGGTGCCGCCAACATGGACGTTTTGGTTGCGCTTGGTACATCGGTAGCCTACTTCTACAGCGCCGTCTTGACGGTTCTTGGCCATGCGGAGACGTACTTCGACTCGTCGGCGACCGTCGTGACCCTGATCTTCATGGGCAAACTGCTTGAAAGCCGCGCGAAGGCGAAGTCCAGTTCCGCCATCGAATCTCTGGCCAAACTGGGCGCCAAAGTGGCACACGTCATTCGTGACGGAAACGAACAAGACGTGCCCGTGGAGGAACTGCGCATTGGCGACGTCGTAAGGGTTCGCCCAGGTGAGAAGGTGCCAAGCGACGGCACAATTTTAGACGGCAGTTCAACCATCGACGAGTCGTTTTTGACCGGTGAATCCATGCCTGTGGCTAAGGAACCCGGAGATACCGTGGTGGGTGCTTCAGTCAACCAATCCGGCGTCTTCAAGATGGAGATCACCAGGGTCGGCGCTGACACTGCGCTTGCACAGGTCATCCGCCTGGTCGACCAAGCGCAAGGCTCGAAAGCTCCGGTGCAGCGGCTCGCGGATAAGATTTCCGGGATCTTCGTTCCAATTGTCCTCGGCGTCGCCTTTTTCACCCTGCTTGTGTGGGGGTTCATCGTCGGCTGGACACCCGGTCTTATCGCTGCAGTTGCAGTTCTCGTCATTGCCTGCCCATGCTCACTCGGACTCGCCACGCCGACGGCGATTATGGTCGGCACAGGCTTGGGCGCTGAATCAGGGATACTCATCAAGGGCGGCGAGCATTTGGAGAAAGCTCACAAGGTCAACACAATGGTTCTTGACAAGACGGGGACTGTCACGCTCGGCAAACCGGCCGTCACCGACATGTGGGTGGCACCGGGTACGTCAGAGGAGGACCTGCTGGCGGTTGCTGCGGCACTTGAGGCACAGAGCGAACACCCACTCGGCGCAGCCGTGATCGCTCATGCAAAGGAACGCAACATGGACATTCCGTCAGCAGAAGGCGTTCAGGCTGTTCCGGGAAAGGGCATTGCTGGCGCTGTAAACGGTCAAACCATCCGCATTGGGAACCGGCGTTTGTTGTCCGACACTGGCGTTGCGGACTTCCCGGACGATGTGCTGGCACAGTTCGAGAATGAGGGCAAGACAGCCGTCCTTGTCGCGTCCGAGTCGACCCTTCTCGGCATGATTGCCATGGCAGATACCATCAAGCCGGACTCGGTGGAAGCCATCCGGCAATTGCGGGAGATGGGTATCGACGTCTGGATGATCACAGGCGACAACGAACGTACCGCGAGCGCGGTGGCCACAGAGGTCGGTATTACAAACGTGATCGCTGGTGTACTGCCCGAAGACAAGGCAAACAAAGTCCAGGAATTGAGAAACCAAGGCCGAGTGGTTGCCATGGTTGGCGATGGTATCAACGACGCGCCTGCACTCGCTGCGGCGGATATCGGGATTGCGATGGGCACCGGAGCCGACGTCGCCCTCGACGCAGCCGACATCGCCCTGATGCACGGGAACATGCAAGGCGCAGTCGACGCCATTCGGCTGTCCAAGGCGACGATGCGCAAGATTCGGCAGAATCTGTTCTGGGCGTTCTTCTACAACGTGCTTGGGATCCCGCTCGCTGCCCTCGGCCTCCTCAGCCCCATCATCGCAGGGGCTGCAATGGCAATGAGTTCCGTAAGTGTCGTCTCCAACAGCCTGTTGCTCCGGCGGTTCCCACTCGGAAAGGGGGTGTAAGCCAGGCAACTTGTTGACGTACATGCGACAGTTATCGTAGGGCTGGAATTAACCCTCCCCTACCTATCCAAACCACTTTTAGAGGAGATGTTGGATGTGACGACCGAAACCATTACCGTCAAAGGCATGACATGCGATGGCTGTGTGAATTCTGTAACGAAGGCGCTGAAGGGCGTCTCCGGTGTCGAAAAGGCCGATGTTGACTTGGCTGGCCAGAAGGCCACCGTCACATTTGACGATAGCAAGACCAACCTGGCAGCCTTGAAAGAGGCCGTCGAGGAAGCAGGATACGACGCAGACTAATTAACGAGAACTGAGCAACTTGTGACAAATCCAAATTCCCGCCTCGTCAGGCAACTCGGGGCGGGAATTTGCATCTTGCTGTGAGAAGGAAAGCCAACGCCGACAGCATTCTAAATAGAGGTGATATGAGATGGCACCAAGTTGGTTGACTGTCCTTCCTACGTATGGTTCGTTTTGTCCGCAATTCACCGTCTTGGTCGACTCCCCTCGCCTAAGAATCACAAGCAACAATCAACCACACTGTCAACGCCGGGTTACTTTCGAACCTGGGTCAATTGTAGTCCGGCGTTAACACACACATCCAGGAAGATGTCCTGAAAACCTTACAGACCAGAAAAAACCCCGTACATTGAGATCAGTTTCCTCTTTACATCACTTGCGAAATCTCCTTGTCCGAAGTCTCTTCAGGTACTTTGCTCAGGTCCTCATTCATCTCTTTCTGTGTACCTGTTCAGTTTGACAGACCATACATACTGGGGTATTGCGAACATATAGGACAAGAGAGTGAGGCACCAAAAAGGGCGCTGACCATGCCAATCATACCTACGGCCCCAAAACGGAGGACCTTCTAACACGACTTCGTCGGGTTGAAGGGCAAGTACGTGGTATTCAAATAATGATTGACGAGGACCGTTACTGGGTGGATGATCCTAACGCAGATAGCTGCAAGCCAAGTCTTAAGTGACCAAGCATTAAATTCAGGTGAATATCTATACACGAGCATAACGTATCACAACACCAATGATA
>JAKAXI010000015.1 GCA_021816665.1 Bacillota bacterium
GCAAACCGACCCAACCATCGTCAGACCGCCCTGACACTGCCTTGCGACACCCACTCGCGCACCTTCTCCGGCGTCACCGGCAGTTCGGCGACCATCACGCCAAACGGCTCGAGCGCGTCGGAGACCGCGTTTGCCACAGCAGCCGGAGCAGCGATAAGCGAGCCTTCGCCCATACCCTTGAATCCGCCGGCACTCTCTGACGGCGTTTCGAGGTGGACAACCTTCATGTTCGGCACGTCCGTCGTCGTGGGTAACAGGTAGTCGACGAGCGATGTCGTTATGAGCTGTCCGTTTTCGTCGTACTTCAGTTCCTCGAGCAGCGCCTCGCCGATGCCCTGTGCGACGCCGCCGTGAATCTGCCCTTCCACAATCATCGGGTTGATCAATTTGCCACAGTCGTTGGCTACGGCGTAGTCGACCGTTTGTACGAAGCCAGTCCGCGGGTCGACCTCGACGACGGCGATGTGCGTTCCGTTGGAGAACGTCATCGCCCGCTGCGGCCGGTATCGCGCGATGACTTCGAGGCCCGGCGTCACGCCTTCCGGCAGTCGCTTCACGTCCGTGTATGCCGTCTGCGCCAACTCCCGAATCGTGAGCGACCGCGACGGCACGCCAGCGACAAACGCCTTGCCGTCTTCGATCTCGATGTCTTCCTCCGACGCCTCCAGCAGGTGCCCGGCGATCTTGGCAAGCTTGTCGCGCATCTCTTTGCTGGCGCTGATCGCCGCACCGCCGCCGATCGTCCCTGAGCGGCTACCGCCCGTGCCGCCGCCAAAGGGCGCGCTGTCGGTGTCGCCGTGCAAGATCACGATGTCTTTCATATCGACGCCGAGTTGGTCGGCGATGATCTGCGCCATCGTCGTCTCATGTCCCTGCCCGGATGGCCCGAGGCCAAGCGCTGCGGTAATCGTACCGTTTGGTTCGATGCGAATGGTGCAGGCTTCGTACGGGATCGATCCCGCTTCGGATGCCGCCATTGCGGTCGGCTCGACGAACACCGAGATACCAAGGCCAATGTACCGCCCCTGCTTGCGCAATTCTGCTTGGCGCTTGCGGAACTCTTCATATCCGATCAGGTTAAGCGCGGCCTCCATCGACTCGCCGTAGGTGCCCTTGTCGTACGTGAGACCACCCGGGTTCTTATAGGGGAACGCATCCGGCTGAATCATGTTGATCCGTCTGACTTCGACCGGGTCTTTGCCGAGTGCGCGCGCGACACGATCGACGATACCCTCTTGAACCAGAGAGGCCGGCGGTCCCCACACGCCCCGGTACGCGCCTAGCGGCGCCTTGTTCGAGAACGTGCAGTCGATCACGGTGTGCAGGTGCGGGATGTTGTAGGGTCCGGTCAGAATCATCGACGCCAGCGACGTCTCGCCGATCGCTCCCGAAAACGGCACAGCCGGGTACGCGCCGACGTCAGCCATCAGGTGGTCACGCACCGCAAGAATGCGGCCGTCGTCATCGTAGGCGACCTCGAAGTCGTGGATGTTGTCGCGCGCGTGGTAGTCCGCGAGCAGGGACTCCGTACGGTCGCTGACCCACTTCACCGGTCGGCGCAGCTTTTGCGACGCGACGATGACGACCAAGTACTCCGGATAGTGGCCGGCTTTGATGCCAAATGCCCCGCCCACTTCCGGTACGACGACGCGGATGCGGTTCTCCGGGATCTGCAGGTATTCAGCCAGTCCCTCACGCAGGCCGTGCGGCGACTGGTGACCGACGTAGACGGTCAGGCGACCAGAAAAGGGATCGACCATCGCGGCACAGCCGCGGTTCTCCATTGCGGCGCCCGTCTGGCGGTTCAGCTTGAACGTGTCTTTCAGGTGGTGTGGAGCGCTGTCAAAGGCTGCGTCAAAGCCTTCCGTCTTGCGCTCGCGGTGGAACATGACGTTTGAGCGACCATCCCAGACCGTCCGCGTCTCAGGCTTCAGCGCGTCGCGAATACCGAGCACAGGGTCTATGGACTCGTACCGGATTTTGACCAAGTCACAGGCATCCTCCGCGATGTAGCGGTTCTCAGCGATGACGGCGACCACCGGCTCCCCGACGTACCGCACCTCGTCCGAAGCGAGAACTGGCTGGTCCACGTGGTTGGACTCGTCCGGGAGTATGACCGGGCAGTCCGCGTGCGTGAACACGGCTTTGACGCCGGGTACTTGCTTAGCAGCCTCAATGTCGATCGAGACGATTTTCGCAGCCGGTCGATCGGAGCGCACAAATGCCACTTCGAGCATGCCTGGAAATTCGATGTCGTCGAGGTAGCGCCCGCTGCCAGACAGTAGTCGAGCGTCCTCAATGCGCGTGACGCGTCCACCCGTAAACTGCGGTTTCACGAACTCTTCTCCACTCATCCGCGCCGCCTCCTCTCTGCAGCGTCCTTCACAGCTTCAACGATAAACTGATAACCTGTGCAGCGGCACAGGTTGCCGGACAGGGCTTCGCGGATCTCGTCTTCCGTCGGGTTAGGGTTGCGCTCAAGCAGGGCCTCCGTCGTGACGACCATCGCTGGCGTGCAATACCCGCACTGCAGGGCGTGGCGGTCTTGGAACGCCTGTTGCACGTCCGTCAGCGAATCATTGGAACTGAAACCTTCAATGGTCTTGATCTCGGCTCCATCTGCCTGGACTGCAAACAGCAGACAGCTGCGCTGCGGCTGCCCGTCAATGAGGACAGTGCATGCGCCACAGACGCCTTGCTCGCACCCGACGTGCGTGCCGGTCAAACCAAGCTGATGACGCAGCACATCCGACAGAAGCCAGCGTGGCTCAACTTCAACCATGTAGGATTGTCCGTTCACGTGCAGTGTGATCGACTGCAGTTGACTAACTGTCGACATTACGCTCGCCTCCCGCGTGCATTTTGGTAAGCCGCCTCCGCCACTTCGACCGCCAGTTGACGGCGGTACTCGGGTTCGCTGAGCGGGTCAAGTTCCTGCGCCACTTCCGCCAACCGTTGCCTGCGAGCGGTATCGTCGGCCGGGAGGTCGAGTTCACGGCGTTCAGGTCCGCCGCTGACGCCAAACCAGGTCACCTCTGCCGCACCGTTCTCTGCAAGCGCCACGAACGCGCCAGCTAGCGCGAAGTCACCAGGACGACGCGCGAACTCCGCAAAGCCGTACGACTTCGCAGACGAAACAGGAATGTGGACAGCGGTCAGCAGCTCTCCCGGTTGGATGTCCGTAGTCAGGAGACCGAGGTAGAACTCCTCAGCCGGCACCGTTCGTGTCCCGTCGACGGACTGCAGTTCCAGCTCTGCGCGCAAGGCCACCATCGCTGCAGGAAGTTCGGATGCAGGGTCGGCGTGCGTCAGCGAACCGCCAAGGGTGCCTCGTGTGCGAATCGCCCAGTGACCCACTTCTCCAGCTGCGTCGGCGAGGACAGGCAACAGTTCCCGCACTAGAGGGTCCTCGTGAAGTTCCTGGTGACGCACCAAAGCGCCGAGCGCAACACCCGCATCGGTTTTCCGGATGTAGGAGAGTTCTTTGACTTGATTGATGTCCACCAGCTTGGCAGGCCGGCTCAAACGAAAGTTCATCATCGGAATCAGGCTTTGTCCGCCAGCGATGACCTTTGCATCACCATCCTCGGCCAACAGGCGCAGCGCGTCTGTCAGGACAGTCGGTCGTTCATACGCAAATGCGACCGGTTTCATTAGAGTCCCTTCTTTCTGCAGTCATGTAGCGCGTCTGATCCAGCGAAGCAGGACTCTCTCGCAGGACCGTCACGCTCAAGTTTGCACGTACTGCGCAAAGCGCAGGAAATCATCAGCTGTCGCACCCGGGTACATCCCGGTAACAAGCGGTTTTGCGGCTCGCAGCGCGCGAGTCCGCGGCTGAAACCCAGGCGTTCCTTGAAGCGGATTTAACCAGAACACATTGCAGCCGGCCTGGCGTATCCGCCGGAGGGCGCTCGCGAGAGCTTCAGGTTGTCCGACATCCCAACCATCTGAGATCACGACAATCGTCGACTCTGGCCGCAACCACCGGCCGCCAAACCGCTCATTGAATTCGGTCAGCACGCCGCCGATATTGGTGCCGCCTGCCCAGACTTGCTCGAGGCGCGCCAGTTCACGCCGCGCTGCGCCAAAGGGACGTTTCAGCGCGGACGTCACCTCTTCGATGTGGGTGCCAAAGGGAAAGACGCCCACTTGGTCGTAGCGCTGCACGAACCCGTATGCAAACGCTAGGCACACGTCGCGAACGTCTGACATCGACCCGGAAACGTCCCACAGGATCGCGATGCGGCCCGGTCGGCGTTTCGCTCGGCGCCGCTCAAACGCAAAGGCCGGTTTCCCGGCCCGCGCCCACTGACGCGCCGTTTTCCGCCAGTCCACACCGCGGCGTCCGATCAAAAGCCGTGGCAGGCGGCTCGGCACCGTCGGTGCCACGCTGGTCCGCCGTGGCAGGCGGTCAATCCAGCGCGGAGGACGCTCAAAGTCGACTTCACTCAGCCTGCGCCCCACTTGCAGCGTTGCTTCCCCCGCGCCAACTTCTGTGTCAGGAGAATCCAGCGAGTCAACGTCGCCATCACGCTCAGCGGATGCAGAATCTGTCTGCGGCGGAGCCCCCGGCGCAGGCGGTTCGCTCTCTTCCGTGTCCGCCTCGCCGTCTGGCAGTCAAGTGTCGCCGATGAGCTCCGCGATGCGACTGAGGACCGTTTCCATGTCCATCGCATCTTTGACGACACACCCGAGCGTCTGCCGCACCCAGGCAGCGTTCCATGCCGCGTGAGGAGTTTTGGCGAACGCTTCGGCCCAGTCGAGGGTCTCGCTCAGCCCTGGTGGCTTCATCAGGTCAAAGTTGCGCAGCTTCCGTACCGCTGCGACCAGGCTTTGTGTAACGTCCGTGGGCAGGTCGGGGACACGTAGCGCCACAACCGCCTGCTCGCGCTCGGCATTAGGCCAATCAACGTGGTGGTAGAGACAGCGTCTGCGCAGTGCGTCGCTGAGCGGTCGCGTGCGATTGGATGTCAGAATCGTGACTGGCACCACCTTGGCGTGAACCGTGCACCATTCCGGGATCGAGATTTGGTACTCAGCCAGATACTCCAAGAGCAGAGCTTCGAACGCTTCATCGGCGCGATCAATTTCATCGATCAAGAGCACGGCTCCGCGGTCGCTCTGCAAAGCGCGCAAAAGCGGTCGCGGCAGTATGTACTTCTCCGTGAACACGTCGTCGGCGCGGTTTGCGGTGAGGTCGGCAAGTTGCCGATGGTAATTCCAGTCGTACAAGGCCTGCGCTGCGTCTATGCCCTCAAAGCACTGCAGCCGGAATAAGTCACGGTCGAGAGCGTCCGCCAGGGCTTTGGCAAGCGCCGTCTTCCCAACACCTGCTGGACCCTCGAGCAAGAGCGGTCGACCGAGCGTTACGGCAAGAGACGCCATCGAGGCAAGCCCGTCGTCTGCGAGGTACCCTGTCCGCTCCAGTTGCTCTCGATACGAAGCCACAGCTTCGGCCGAGCGGGCGACTTGTCTGATGCTGTCTGCGTCGAAATGCAACGACTCACCCCACCTCGGCGGCTGACGGTGAATGTCAGCCGGGTTGCTTGGCTGCTTTTAACACGCCGTTAAAAAACTGATTGACGAGCAGTTTGGCGACACCGGACAACATGCGTTGACCAACGCCAGCGACTTTGCCGCCCACTTTCGCTTCTCCGTCGTACGTCACCTTGGTCCCGTCTCCGTCGGCAGTCAAAGTAACGGTGACGTCGGATTCCATAAACCCCATCGAACCCTCGCCCTTGATGAGCAGACGATAGTGTTCTCCCGGTGCAATGTCAGCCATCTCGAGTTCCCCGTCGTAGCTACCTTTGATGCCCGCTACTCCGACTTCCATCTGTGCCTTGAAACGGGTCTCAGACTCCGGTTCGAGAGATTTCAGGCCAGGCATTGCTTTTGTGATCACGGACGGATCAGTCAACAGCTGGTAGGTCTCCAGCGGCGTAGTTGGAAACACTTTTTCACCGGATAGATGCATGACCATCCCCCCCTCGTGCGTATAGCACCATTCTAACAAATTGTCCGAGGCTTTACTTCTGTAATTGAACTACGACTCGGCCTTGTACCTGGTTGTTGAGAATTTCCTTCAGTACGGTCGGCACTTCTTCGAGTCCAATCACCCGAGTCATCCCCGCCAGTTGCTTCGTCACATTCCAGTCTGTTGCCAGCTTGCGCCACACCCTCGTGCGGACTTCGCGCGATGCGTAGACAGAATCAATTCCGAGCAGGTTCACTCCGCGCAGGATAAACGGAAACACCGTAGCATCCAGATTGGGGCCACCCGTCAGGCCACAGGCAGACACGGAAGCACCGTAGCGCAAACTACGCACAACACTGGAGAGTGTCTGTCCGCCAACAGGATCGACGGCGCCAGCCCAGCGCTGTTGGTCGAGCGATTTGCCTGCAGGAACAAGTACCTCGTCACGGCCGATCACGTCTGATGCGCCGAGTGTGCGCAGAAGTTCGTGAGCCGACAGTTTCCCCGTGCTCGCCACGACGTTGTAGCCAGCCTTCGCCAGAATCGCAACAGCCACGCTGCCGACGCCTCCACTTGCCCCGGTGACGAGGACTGGCCCCTGCTCCTTTTGAAGGCCGTTGTGCACAAGGCGTTCAACCGATAGGGCCGCAGTGAACCCAGCCGTGCCAAGCACCATGGCGTCATAAGCACTGAGCCCGCGCGGTAACGGAATGACCCAATTCGCGGGTACACTCGCGTACTCTGCATAGCCTCCAAACTGTGAGACGCCCAGTTCGTAGCCGGTCACAAGCACCTGCGTGCCGATTTTGATCGTGCTGTCCTCAGACCACACTACGGTGCCAGCGAGGTCAATCCCAGGCACGATTGGGTACGTGCGAACGACGCGGCCCTGCCGAATTGACGCCAACCCGTCCTTGTAGTTGACACTAGAGTACGCGACTTGGATGACGATTTCGTGCTGAGGCAAATCTGCAGCGTCAAGTTCGCGCAGTTCCAATCGCACCTCGTCGTTCTCTGAGACGGCCAGCAACGCACGAAAACGCTCCGGGACCTGGTTCATCTGATTCCCTCCCATCCGACATTCACGTATAGAGTGGTACGGGTACAGTTGGGGTCGACAAAGCGGACTGGTTTTTCGTGGTTTGATCGGGGCAGCTTAGCCCTATTTTACCAGTCCACGGTGTCGTTTTGTAGTGTAGCCATGCGAGCACAACTCAAGCGATGTGATTGCGACTAGCGCGATTGGACATAGTTGGGCAAGTCTTGCTTCACTTTCTTCTCCCACCCACCGTCCATGATCCCTCGGATCACTGTGTGAGGCTGGCCAAACCGCGTCCTCTTCTCGGCACCCCAACCGGAGTGGACGAGTGTAAATTCGAGCCCGAGTGGAGGAGGAAGTTTGCGCCGACCGTAGGTTCAAACGAATTCGGCATGAACCATCCAGCCATACCCTCGGACGTGGCGACAGCCTCCCACACTTGTTCAACCGGAACGTAGAGACAGACAGAGTGGCGGATATCGGGCAGTGATTGGCGCAACGGTATTGCCTCCAGTAGCTGGCTAATGTGTTTGCTCCTAATGTAACAAACAGCGTCCAAACGTCAAAGGTAGTTCATGGTGCCGTGTCGAAAGAAATCCCGTACACTAGGTCAATGAGCCGATGGTTGGGGACAATAACGCCTGGACAAAGTTACTGAACCGCCTCCGAAAAGTTACTGGACCGCCTCTGCGAGTACTTTTCCAACCTTATCGTGAATCACCAAGTCTGCGCGATGGTCTTCTTCTGTCTCATCGAGATTGACGATCACGAGCTTGGTGCGTTCCTGAATTACATAGCGCGGCAGGTCTGCGACGGGGTAGACCGTCAGCGAAGTGCCAAGCACCAACATCAAATCACACGTCCGCACGGCACGCAGCGCTTCGGGCAGGTGCCGGACCTCTTGTTCAAACAGCACGACGTCCGCTTGTAGGACAGTGTCACAGACGGCACCCTTGATTGACACATACGAACACCTCGGCACTTCCTCCGCAAGCACGTAATCGAGGTTGTACCGGGACTGGCAGACCGGACAAAAAGCTTGCCTGATCCCACCGTGCAGCTCTAGGACGTGCGTGCTGCCCGCTAATTGGTGCAAGCCATCGACGTTTTGTGTCAGGACCGTGACCTGTTTGCCCAACTCCTCCAGGTGCGTGATTGCGTAGTGCCCGGCGTTCGGCTGCGCCTTGAGATGCAGTTCATTCATAAAAATCCGCTTGAACTTCGGCCAGAACAACTCCGGGTACTCCTGCCAATACGAAAGCGACATCGCAATCATCGTCTCTTCATCTTCCCAGATGCCGCCCGGTGAACGAAAGTCGGGAATGCCAGACTCGGTGCTCATGCCTGCGCCTGTCAGGACAGTGATCTTTTGACTCTCACGGATGTACCTCTGCAGCTTCAAGCGTGCTGCTTCGTCCAAAACCAACCGCCCCTTCCCGTCTGCAAGCAAAGCATTAAAGTGGCCCGATGTCTGGCGTGCGAACCGACAGTGAAGCGTCGCCTGCCATACAGCCGCTTGAGGTACCTGGATTTACTTCCAGATGTCCGAGCGTGACATTGTAGACCTCTGGAACTTCTTCAGCCAACCGCGACACACGCAGTAGCACGTCCGCCACAGCGTCCGGAGCTTTCACGCTTGTCACCATGTCCGCTGCATCGCTGTCGGTGAGCGGAGTCATGCGAAAGACGGACCCTCCGCTACCTGTCAAATGCACGACAGGACCGAACAACGCATGCGGCCTCACTTCGACTCGAAGTGTTTCATCCCCTGCCTGTGCGTCGGGAGCTGATTTCACTTTACAGTGGATCCCGACACGTCCAAGCACATCATGAGCATTTGCACCGCTAAATTCTTTCTTGCCATCGCCAAGTGCGGTGCGAACCAAATCCCGTGCCCCGTCCACATCACAGCCAGGCAAATCGGGAATGCGGCCGCGCGAACGAGCGCCGTCCTCGACATACTCCGTCACTCTCGCCAAGGCGTGGACCGCCTGTTCCGGGAACGGGTAGACAGGAATCCGTCGCTTCCCGGCAACAATTGTGCGCACGTGGTAATCTCCGTGCGACAGAAAGTTTGCAACCACTGGTTTTTGCGACGGACGCAAGTGCATCCCATCCGCAGGGTCCGCGTCGACCATCTCAATCGCTTCGCCAATCGCCGCAATCACTTCTTCCTCATCCGAGATCGCGACAGGCGTAAAGAGTACAACCACGGCATCGACATCGTGATCGCGCAGCACTTGTGGCAGAACCTCGCGATAACTGTCCGCGAGCGCTTCGAAACCGAGGTTGATGACCGGACCGACAAACGACAAACCCTCGCGCTGTAGCGTATCTGCCGTCATCACCGCGCCGCCCGCGGTGTTGGTGACAACCGCCACCCGCCGTCCCTGTGGTTTCGGCTCGACAGCCAAGAGTGCTGCGACGTCAAACAGTTCCTGCAGTGTATCGAGTCGAATGATACCGGCCTGGCGAAACAGCCCCCCCACAACGGAATCAATCGCACCTTCTTCAGCGCCAGGTAAACGCGAGATGGCCGAGCCTCCTGGTGTGCGAGCCGATTTCACCACCAGGATTGGCTTGTGGCTGGCTACGCGCCGGGCAATCCGGGCAAACTTGCGCGGGTTTCCGAACGATTCTAGGTAAAGAACGATCATTTCGACGTTTGCATCGTCTTCCCAAAACTGCAACAAGTCGTTCGCTGATACGTCGACCTTGTTGCCGAGGCTCACAAAACTTGAGACGCCGACACCAATCACACTCGCGTACTCTAGGATGGCGACTCCGAGCGCCCCGGAGTGGCTGGCAATCGCAAGTTTACCCACACTCGGCAACCTCGGCGCCAGACTCGCGTTCAGCTGAACGTCAGGCGCGGTGTTAACAAGGCCGAGGCAGTTAGGACCAATCAAACGGATCCCGGCAGCCCGCAGTTTGCGAGCCAGCTCTCGTTCCTTTTCCCGCCCAGCCGCGTCCACTTCGCCGAAACCGGCAGAGACGACCATCACCGCTCGAACTTGAGCTTCAATGCAGTCTTCGATGACCACAGGCACTTGGTCGGCTGGCACTGCGACAATCGCGAGGTCTGGCGGTTCGGGCAAGCTTGCGAGTGTCGGGTAGGTGCGCATCGCCGACACTGCAGTCGTAGAGCGGTTCACTGGCGTGGCGATCCCGGTATACCCGCCATCGACTATGTGGTGCAACAGCAAGTGCCCGGCGCGGTTCGGGTCACGCGAAGCGCCCACAACCGCGACCGTTTTGGGGCGAAAGAAAGGATGGAGTGAAGCTGCCGCGGCAAACTTTTCGCGCGTCTCCTGGAGAGCTCGGGTGCGCTCCGTCTCGCGCAACGGCAGGATCAAATGCATCATCGTCGACTCGGTGCGGCGAACGAGTTCGTAGCCACTAGCCTGAAATACCTTTAACATCTGTTCATTCTCGTGCAGCACATAGGCCTCAAACCGGCGAAAGCCGTTGCGCCATGCAGCCTGGGCCAAGTGGGCGAGGAGTAGAGAACCAAGACCGTTGCCGTGATAAGTGTCATCGACGAAGAAAGCGGCCTCGGCGCTCTCCGCATCGACGCGCGAGTAGGTTCCAATAGCTATGGCCTGTGTCCCCGCCAAACACAACAACGACAGCCCATTCGGGCCGCCGTCGGAGATCATACTGGTGATGATTTTTTCACTAACTTCTCGGACCGCGTGAAAGAACCGGAGGTACAGGCTCTCTGGCGAAGCGTTCTGAAACAGTTCGCGGATGAGCGCGCGGTGAACTTGGGTGTCCTCCGCCTTGAGCAGTTCTGCCACACGTCCATCTCTCAAGATGATGCGCGACATCTCCATCCCCTCCGCATCATGAGGCCACTGACATAATGCCAAGCACTAACTCGACCACAGCAATTAACCCAGCCACAATCATCACCAGACGGGTGAAACCACCCGGCATGCGTCCATCCTTCACCTGACTCGCCACCCCCACCACCTCCTTCGCTCTCGCGAGCTTCTACCCGAGTGCTGGTTGCCAAGCCGCCCATGTATGTTCCCCGTACAAGGCTCCAACCTTTCCTTTCCAGGGAAATACCAACGTTGGAAAGCCAACTGGGACCAGACGTGTTGCGAAGTTCGGCGCGATGTAGTAGTACATTTGATAGTTTTGTAGGTGAAGAGCTGCATCTTCGGCTTCGCCAAGCTTGACAGCCTGCTGAAGCGTCGTCCCCTGGGCGAAGCCCGTGCTGATCAAAATCGGGCGTTGCTTCATCGCCTGGCTGTGCTTGTTAAACAGGAGCAACGTCCGTTGGCAGTGCGGGCACCAGTACGCTTCAATCAAAATGGGCTGTTTCCTTGCATCGAGGTGCACCACTTTGCCGCTCGCCGTGTACACTGGGATATTCTGATACAGAGAAAGACTGGCTGCCGATGGGTCAAACTTCGCATCGGGCGTTACGACTTCCAGACTTGTCACAACACGAAACGGGGGGTCAAGGGAAGAGCCTTTTGAACTCGCTGCTGTGCCCTGTGCCCCAGTCGTCGTGTTCGGAGTCGTTACTGTTCCACAACCGACCAACGCCAAAATCAGCGCTGGGACGGCCGCTGCAAGCCACCACCGTCGCACGCTGGCCTCCCCCTCCCTAATACCACTGCGCCGTCACGAATAAAGCGCAAGACAAGCGTTTAAGCGATTACGTACGCTTGCTCGAGAAATTCGCTCACTTGCTGCTTAGTTTTCGCGTCTCGGCTGAACAGTCTGTTCACCAGCACGCCGTTCTCAAACACGAGAAACGACGGGATTCCTCTGACTTCAAACTGGTCTGACACTTCCGGAATAAGCTCTGCGTTCGCGCGTGCCATGCGAAACGCATCTTCATATTGTTGTGCCCAGTCGTCTAGGTACGGTTCAATGCGTTTGCAGTCTGGGCACCAGCCTGTGTAAAATTCGACAACCGCACGTCCCTGTGCGATGAACTGTTGAAATTCTTCGTTGCTCTTCAGCTCTAGCATCGCTGCACCCCCAAACACTATTATATCGATTGTTGCCTGCATAAGCCAAGATGAATGGGAAACGTAGTCTGGTGTGATAATAGAATCAGCTTGCCATTTCCAGGAGGTCATCGGATGGAGCGAAACGCAGAACCCCCGTTTGCAGACTTGCCGCAACACCTTGTCGACAGGCTTCGCAACTTGGAGACCGAACTCTCCCACGAACTGGACGAACCGATTGTCCTCCTCGCGTACGAGGATGTACCTGGCACAAAAGACCAAAACCACAGCCGCTAAAGACGGCTTAGATGCACCCGTCGGCAAAGGTCCGACACGCCTCCACAACCCTCTCCGCCACACGCGGATTCGATGCAAAGTTGAGGTGGGTGTAACCGCCGACCAAAGCGCCGTCACGGACACCTTCATCGGCCACACGCGATCCCCCGTCACTCACCGTATAGGCGGGGGAAGCCGCATGCTCCAAGGTCTCGGCCAGGCGCGCTAGGACGGGCGCCAGGTCACTGCGCTCGCGCGCATCAACTGTGTGTACCGGCAACGACGCTGCGCGGCCTTGGTTCCGTCTTCCCCGGACCTCCGGCAGCCTGTTCAGTCTTCGACATAGTACTTAAATAGCGCCTGCGTCCCGCTGTACGCTTCACCGCGGTCGATTAATGCGTTGTACATCTCCTCAGACATCTTCACACCAGGAAGTTCCATCTGAAGTTGCTCAGCCATCTCCAGCGCGATCCGCAGGTCCTTGACCAAGTGTTGGATGTAGAACCCTGGTGCGAAGTCCCCTCGCAACATCCGCGGAGCTAGGTTAGACAGTGACCAACTGCCTGCGGCGCCGCCGGTGATACTCGCCAGCACTTTTTGCGGGTCAAGTCCAGACTTCGTCGCGTAAGCCATCGACTCTGAGACGCCAATCATGTTGGTCGCGATCGCGATCTGATTGCACATCTTGCAGTGCTGTCCCATTCCCGCAGGCCCGTGGAGAATGATGTTTTGCCCGAGCACCTGAAAGATCGGCAGCACTTGTGCGTAGGCGTGCTCGTCTCCGCCAACCATGATCACCAATGACCCATTTTTCGCTCCGATGTCGCCACCCGACACGGGTGCGTCGAGCGCGGACACCCCTCGCTCTGCTGCGCGTTCGGCGATCTTTCGCGCCAACGCCGGCGCAGAGGTCGTCATGTCGATGAGGATCGCCCCTTCGCGAGCACGGTCGACAATTCCACCTGCGCCAAGGTAGACCTCTTCCACATCGGTCGGAAAACCGACCATGGTTATCACAACGTCGGTTGCTGCAGCGACGTCGCCAGGTGTCTTTGCCCACTCAGCACCCGCGTCGATTAACTCTTGAGCCTTTTCAGCCGACCGATTGTACACAACCAAGGAATAACCTGCATTCATCAAATTTCGCGCCATGGACTTGCCCATCACACCGGTCCCGACAAACCCGATGCGCACACTCTCCGGTGTCACTGTCACTCTGCTCATCCCTTCCACCACAGATCACGTCTCACTGTCCCACATCATAACATTCGGTCGGCCCAAGACGGAGGCCGACCGAACGAACCGTTGCTGTTAGGACGAAGTCAGACTTAAAGCAGCGTTCACAGCGGCTGCGCGTTCTCAGGTCCGCCGTTTGCAGTGTGATTCCGTTGCTTGCAGAGCGCCGTTTGCAGTGTTATGTTGCACTATCCACGTTCCCTCTGTTACGCCCTGTCGTCACAACGTGATAGAGCCAGAGCAAGACGAGGAACGCCACGCCTGCAAACA
>JAKAXI010000308.1 GCA_021816665.1 Bacillota bacterium
GGTAACAATTTCTCGAAGGTGACGCTCGCTGACAGCAAGGGAAAGACACGGATCATCAGTGTAGTGCCGTCGCTCGACACTGGTGTTTGCGACGCGCAGACAAGGCGTTTCAACGAAGAGGCGAGTCAGCTTGGGGCCGATATCGTCATTCTCACCGTCAGCGCAGACTTGCCGTTCGCACAAAAACGTTGGTGCGGCGCAGCAGGAGTAGACAGAGTTCAGACTCTGTCGGACCACTTGAATCTGTCATTTGGGGATGCGTACGGGACACATATCAAGGAACATCGCCTGGAAAGCAGGGCGGTTTTCGTTGTCGATCGTCAAGATCAGGTGACATATGTCGAATACGTTCCGCAAGCAGGACAACATCCAAACTATGAGGCAGCGCTGGAGGCCGCGAAGGAAGCTTCCAAATAGGGAAGGGACCGGGGGCCTAGTGGCTTGCTGCTTGCAGCAAGCCACTTTTTACATCGTGATTCATCTCAGTGGCACTACAACCCGAACTCTTCCAACTCAGGGACAGACTGAGGACGCGGTCCCAGCTCCCAGTGAAACAGCCGGTCTGCCTCGCTAATGGGCAAATCGTTGATTGAAGCGTGACGGCGAACCATCAAGCCTGCCTCATTGAAGGCCCAATTTTCGTTGCCATAGGAGCGGAACCAATGGCCTGAATCGTCATGCCACTCATAAGCAAAGCGAACGGCGATTCGGTTGTCGTGCCACGCCCAGAGACCCTTGATCAAACGGTACTCCAGTTCCTTGGCCCACTTTCGCTGTAGAAACTCGACAATCTGAGGCCTCCCGGAGATAAACTCGGAACGGTTGCGCCACTGGCTGTCTACGCTGTAAGCCAGCGACACGCGTTCCGGATCACGAGTGTTCCACGCGTCCTCTGCGGCACGGACCTTCTGACGGGCAGACGCTTCGTTGAATGGAGGGAACGGCGAACGGGATGCTGGTTGCATGCCAAAACACTCTCCTCACTCGATCTTCAGTTACTTCACCTCATTATGCGGCTTCGCTGCGCACATCACTAGCGACCAACCACAATGTGTCTAAGGACATCATAACGGTACTGTGTGGTCTGCCAATGTGAGTCAGCGCACATCGCCGACCGGATGCTAGGGGTATCCTGCTCGTGTACAGAGGAGGGGATCGAGCATGGCAGACTTACAGTTTTCAACAGAGTTGAAGTGGCACGGAACGGGGCGCGACGGTGAAGGGACCGCGGCACTATCGGCCGGCGCCGTAGCTTACTCGGCTCCAGCATCAATGGGGGGTAAAGGTGTCGGGACCAGCCCAGAGGAACTCCTCATCGCGGCTGTGGCCAGTTGTTACAGCGCAACCCTGTTTGGCGTGCTAAAGAAGCAAGGTCTTGCGGTGGAACAGGTGGAAATCCAGGCCGAGGGCGAAGTGACTGGCTATCCCATGCAGGCAAAGTTTGCTCGGTTGCGCGTCTCCCCAACAATCGTCGGCGCCGACAAGTCGATGACGTCAGAGTACATGAGCGCGGCTGCGCAGGCGCGGGACAAGTGCTTCATTGGAAAGACGATTGCCGGAAACGTCGCATATGAGGTCGGGAACGTAGAACTGAGTTAGGCTGTTCAGAGCGGTGTAAAGGAGTTGGTTGCAGGATGGTTACAGCAATACAGGTGGATCAAGCAGCCCCTCTTGTCGTACGCGATCGACTGCAACGCCCGCTCCGGGACCTCCTGATCTCGCTCACAGACCGAGTTGCGGTCGAGTTCCACACCGATTTCAGGCAAAGTGGAGATGTCGCACATCGGCGGCTAGAGGACCACACCGGAGGTGAACGGATTGTTATTCATCGACAACCAGGGGATCACGGATCCGACCGTGAACTTGGCAATTGAAGAGTATGCAGTGACGCACCTGGATATTGAGGAATCCTACCTGCTCTTTTACATCAACGAGCCGTCCATCATTATCGGGAAAAATCAAAATACGTTTGAAGAGATCAATCAGGAGTACGTTCGCGATCACGGTGTGCACATCGTGCGTCGCCTCTCTGGCGGGGGCGCTGTGTACCACGACCTCGGGAATCTGAGTTTTAGCTTTATCACGAAGAACGATGGGGACAGTTTCCAACTTTCGCCGCTTTACGGAACCGGTGACGCAGGCCCTTCAGAAACTCGGCGTCGCGGCCGTCCTGACGGGGCGCAATGACATCCAGGTTGGGGACAAGAAGATCTCCGGGAATGCACAGTTCGCCACGCGCGGACGCATGTTTAGTCACGGCACCCTGATGTTTGAGGTGGACTTGGAGGCTGTAGCGTCAGCACTTCACGTCAGTGCAGAGAAGATTGAATCAAAGGGCATCAAGTCGGTGCGCAGCCGCGTCGCGAACATCAAAGACCTGCTCGATGAGCCGATGACGATTCTAGAGTTCCGTCAACACCTTCTTCAGGCCATTTTCGGCGGCGTGGACGTCCCCGAGTATAGGTTGAGGGAGGCAGACTGGAAAGAGATCCACACCATCTCAGAAGACCGCTATCGAAACTGGGATTGGAACTACGGAATGTCTCCGCCGTTTAATGTGCAGCGAAAGAAGCGATTTCGCATCGGTTCTATCGACGTGCGTCTGAATGTCGTAAAAGGGCTGATTGAGTCGTGCAAGATCTACGGAGACTTTTTTGGCATGGGGGACCTCGGTGAAGTAGAGCGCAAACTCATTGGTTGTCGCTATGACGTCGATGCTTTGCGTCAGGTTGTGCGGGAGATTGATCTGGTGGTCTACTTTGGTGACATCAACGAAGCCGAGTTTTTAAGCCTGTTTACCTCGTAAATGGAATTCGATTGGTTCTGTACAACCTTGCTGGGGGAGAAAATCTTGAAGGGAGAGCTTTACATGGAGCCACGGATCGACTACGCAAAGATCGG
>JAKAXI010000016.1 GCA_021816665.1 Bacillota bacterium
GAACGTTGCCGTACGCTGCTCCCAGCACTCGTAAATATTCGGGCAACGCGCCTCTTCACAGACGGTGTGCAGTGCGCCAGTCCGCATGATTTTTTTTAGATCCCGGAAGTTCGGCCCAGAAGAAATGTGGATTTTCAGCCACTCCGGCCGGTCCTTCGCCTGTTGTCGCATAACCTCTGTCTTGTGGCGCTGCTTGTCAGCGAGTTTGGATTCCGTCACTGTGCCACCTCCGCGGTTGGCCCGGTTGTGCCGGGGACCTCGTCAAACTCCCTTCAGTTTACTGCAGTACGCTAGTATAGTACAGTTTCCGCGCCGAATGAACACAACCGTTCACGAACCGCCTGAAGGAACTGCCCTGCAACCCAGCCGTCCAGCACTCTGTGGTCCAATGACATGCAGAGGTTCACCATGCTTCGGATCGCGATCGCGTCGTCGACGACGACCGGGCGCTTGACTACACTCTCACAAGACAAAATGGCTGCTTGTGGCGCATTGATGATCGGTTGCGACAGGACAGACCCGAACGCGCCTGTGTTGTTGACGGTAAAAGTGCCACCTTGTACGTCGTCTACAGTGAGCCGCCCGGACCGCGCTTTCGCCGCAAGTTCGTTGATTCTGTGCGCGAGCCCGGCGATGCTCAGGCTGTCCGCGTCGTGAATCACAGGTACAGCAAGACCGGCGTCGGTGGCAACTGCGATTGAGATGTGGACTCTTTTCTTGTAATGAATTTGTCCGTCTACCCACGATGCGTTCACCTCAGGGAAGCGCTTTAGCGCCTCGACGGCTGCTTTGATGAAAAACGGCAAATAAGTTAAGTCCACTCCCTCGCGGCGCTTGAAGTCTACTTTCGCTGTGTCGCGAAATTGGGCAAGGCGCGTTACGTCTGCTTCGACCATGGTCCACGCGTGAGGTGCGTTGTGCTTACTGTCGACCATGCGCCGCGCGATCGTCTTGCGAATGGCTGTGGCTTCCACAACTTCGACGTCGGCGTCCGCCGACTCCGTTCTGCGCTCTGGCAGGCCGGTACTGGGGCTCGTCGGTCTCGTCGGCGGAGGGCTTTGAACGCCGCGTGCGGTATCCGGCTTGACTTCTGTTGTAGCCGTGGCGTGGCTTTGCCTGTGTTCTAGGTATACAAGCACATCTTTGCGCGTGATGCGACCGCCTTCACCACTTCCGGTCACGTCAGCAAGGTCGACGTGGTGCTCTTCTGCAAGGGACAATACCGCGGGTGAGAAGCGACCACTCGGTCTTGGAGCCGGCTGCGTCACCGCTCCCTCAGAACTAGACTGCGGAACGTTCGCGCCGCTTTTGGCGGCTTCGTTTTCCTGCGGTTGGGTTTGTACCGAGACATCCGAAACATGCGCGGGGACCTGGGCCGTCCGGTCCGATGGCGTGGCAACGCGGCACAAAACCGTACCGACAGACACCGTATCCCCTTCTTGCACGCAAATTTCCTGGAGTACCCCATCAAAGTCTGAAGGCACCTCTGCTGTCACTTTGTCCGTGACCACCTCGAGGAGGGGCTCATACTGAGCGACCGGATCGCCGACCTTCTTGAACCACTGACCGACTGTCCCTTCCGTCACGCTCTCACCAAGTTGTGGCATTTTTACGTCTGGCAACTGTGTCACTCCTTTGCAGTCGACGCGGCCCCGTTGATCAGAAGCTTAGAACCGTGCCAGTTCACGCATCGCATTTGTGACTTTTTCGACATCAAGCAGATAAGCTCGTTCGAGCGGAGGGGCAAATGGCATCGCCGGTACTTCCGGTCCAGCTAGCCGTGCAATCGGTGCGTCCAGGTCAAACAGCGCCTTCTCCGCAATCATCGCTGAGACTTCAGCGCCGACACCTGCCACCTTGTTGTCCTCGTGAACGATCAGGACTTTGCCGGTCTTGCGCGCTGCGGACAAAATGGCTTCTTCGTCCAGCGGGCGAAGTGTGCGCAGGTCCAAGACCTCTGTCGTGATCCCCTCACTCGCCAGTCGGTCAGCAGCTTCAAGGACAAGGTGCAGCACATAACCGTATGAGATGACGGTAATGTCGTCGCCTTGACGACGGACGGCGGCTTTCCCGAGCGGTACAATATAGTCTTCGTCTGGCACGTCTTCCTTCAACAAACGGTAGAGTTTCTTGTGCTCAAAAAACAGCACAGGGTCAGGATCACGGATGGCTGCGCGCAACATGCCTTTGGCGTCTGCCGGCGTAGCTGGCGTCGCGATCTTCAGACCTGGTACATGGGCAAACAACGCCTCGACACTTTGAGAGTGATATAACGCTCCGTGGATACCGCCGCCATACGGTGCGCGGACGACAAGCGGGCAAGACCAGTCACCGTTGGAGCGATAGCGCATTTTAGCGGCTTCTGAGACAATCTGGTTCATGGCTGGCAAGATGAAATCTGCGAACTGGATTTCTGCGACCGGGCGCATCCCGACGGCTGCCGCCCCGATGGCTACGCCGACAATCGCCGACTCAGCCAGGGGTGTATCCACGACGCGAGCTTCACCGAACTGTTCGAACAGCCCGGATGTTACGCGGAATACGCCACCGCGTACACCAACGTCTTCGCCAAGGACGAAGACCCGGTCGTCCGCTGCCATCTCAGCTGACAAACCGTCGTGAATGGCCTCAATGTACTGACGAACCGGCATGTCAGAGCACCTCCTTAGCGTACACGTGGTCGAACAGTGTGCCCGGGTCTGCGGAAGCCGCCTGTTCGGCATACTGGGTCGCTTCGTTCACTTCTTCCTGAATCGCCGCGACTAAGTCAGCCTCCTCGGCTTCGGTCAGGACTCCATTTTCGAGCAAGTACGCCTTCATGCGCACCAGCGAATCCGTCCGTTTGGCCTCTTCAACTTCTTCACGCGAGCGGTAAGCGCGGTCGTCGTCGTCACTCGAGTGTGGAACCAGGCGGTAGGTTTTGGCTTCTACAAGGGTCGGTCCGCCGCCTGCCCTAGCCTTTTCGACAGCCCCTTTCATCACGCGGTAGACTTCGAGCGGCTCCATGCCGTCCACAACCACGCCTTCGAACCCGTAGCCAATGGCTCGGTCGGCCACGTTGATGCAGCCGAGTTGTTTGTCTTGCGGCACAGAGATCGCATAGCGATTATTTTCACAGAAGAAAATCACAGGCAACTTGTGCACGCCCGCGAAATTTGCGGCTTCGTGGAAGTCGCCCTGATTGCTGCTGCCTTCGCCAAAGGACACGTACGCAACGCCGTCTTCACCACGCATTTTGTTTGCAAGCGCAATCCCAACGGCATGCGGAATTTGCGTAGAGACCGGGCTCGATCCCGTAAGGATCCGACGTGACCGGTCGCCATAATGACCTGGCATCTGTCTGCCCCCGCTGTTCGGGTCTTCTGGCTTGCCGAAGGCAGCCAGGAGTTCTGTACGGGCTGTATGACCGTACGCCAAGACCATGCACAGGTCTCGATAGTAGGGGGCAATGTAGTCCTTTTTCGGATTGAGCGCAAAAGCAGCGCCGGCTTGCGCCCCCTCTTGACCTTGGCAAGAGATCACAAATGGAATCTTGCCAGACCGATTCAGCAGCCACATCCGCTCATCCACTTTTCGTGCGAGCACCATGTAGCGGTACATCTCGACGACTTGCTCATCCGTCAACCCGTATGAACGGTGCCGCGGTGTCTCTGTCATCGTGGCGTTCCTCCCCTCGGAATTCGTCACGTGCTGCTCACCCCCCGTGAATGGCACTGCCGTCAACCGCCAGTGCAGCTTCGCCGATCGCTTCAGAAAGTGTGGGATGTGGATGGATTGCCCTGCCAATTTCCCATGGAGCGGCGTTCATCACTAACGACAAGCCTGCTTCTGAAATGAGGTCTGTCGCGTGTGGGCCAACGATATGGACCCCGATTACGTCTGCAGTCTCTGCGTCTGCAATGATTTTCACAAAGCCGTCTGCTTCGCCCTCTACCAACGCCTTACCGTTGCCCTTGAAGCTGAATTTTCCCGTTTTGACCTGACGTCCAGCCTCTTTTGCCGCAGGTTCCGTCAGACCGACACTGGCCACCTCTGGTCGGCAGTACGTACAGCGCGGGATGAGTAGAGTGTCCAGGCGACCTGCAGGGCGGCCCGCCATTCCCTCTACCGCGTGGATCCCTTCATGCGCGGCGACGTGAGCAAGCTGCAGTCCGCCAATCACGTCGCCGATCGCGTAAATGCTGTTCTCTGCCGTTTTGTAACTCTCGTCTACGGCAATGACTCCGTTTGTAAGTTTGACCTCAGTGGCTTCCAGCCCGATATCCTCGACATTCGCGACTCGTCCCACTGCGACCAAGATGAGTTCCGCAAAGAGGCGTTCCCGCCCGCGCTCCGTCTCCACCTCTAAGGAGACCCCGTCTTCGGTTTGCGCGTACGTATCAGCGATCACGGCTGCCCCTGTCAGTACATTCACTTTGCGTTTCTTGAAGAGTCTTGCCAGCTCTGCTGACACGTCCGGATCTTCTCCTGGCAATAGGCGCGGCATGTACTCAACAATGGTCACATCGACCCCGAAGTCACTCCACATCGATGCCCACTCCACCCCAATTGCTCCGCCTCCCACAACTATGGCGGATTTTGGAGTAGTTTGCAGTTGCAAGGCGTCGTCGCTCGAGACCACGTGTTTTCCGTCAAACGGCAAGCCTGCGAGGGGCTTTGGCCGTGACCCTGTCGCGATCAAAGTGAACCGCGGTGACAGGATGATCGGGTCCCCTTCCGCGAGTTCGACAGACACGGCGCCCGCTTGTGGGGAAAAGATCGAGGGTCCCATCACTCGCCCAGTTCCCTGCAGGACTTCAATACCGTGCTTCTTCATGAGGAACTGAACGCCTTTGTGAAGCGTTGAGACCACTTGATCCTTACGAGCCACTGCAACCTCAAGGTTGAACTCTGGAACGGAGACAGCGACTCCAAAATCAGCAGCGCGTTTGACTGTATTCAACACTTCAGCACTTTTCAAAAGAGCCTTGCTGGGAATGCACCCTCGATGCAAACAAGTGCCCCCGAGTCGGTCACGTTCGATCACGACAGTCTTGAGACCGAGTTGTGCAGCGCGTATTGCGGCCACGTAACCGCCAGTACCGCCACCGAGCACCACCAGGTCGAGGTCTTGGTTCGCCACGCCATCACCTTCCTCGCCACTTGTACTGTGTCACGCTCTTCTACGTTCAGGGATGCGTCCTGCGCGGCGCATTCTTCGCTTGGTCCACATAGGTGCTACGCACTGCTCGCAGTTGATCAATGCGTGCCTGTGCCATGCGGTTCGCGGCCAAATGTGTCGGCAGGTTTTCGCGGCTTGACGTTTCATATAAGCGCATCATGATGTCATAAATACCTTCCACTTTCGCGCGGGCTCGTTCTGCTTGATACCCTTCTAGTTCATCTGCGACGTTAATCAACCCACCGGAGTTAATCACGTAATCTGGCGCGTATAATATCCCCATTTCGTGCAACGCGTCGCCATGCCTTTCTTCAGCAAGTTGGTTGTTCGCGGACCCCGCGATCGCTTGGCAACGCAGATGTGCGATCGACTGGTCGTTGACGACGGCACCCAACGCACATGGAGCGAGAATGTCGCATTGGACAGACAGAATGTCCGCAGGGGCCACCACCTTCGCGTTCAGTTCCTCTGCAGCGCGCCGGAGTACTTCATCGTTGATATCTGAAACGATCAGTTGTGCGCCGACATGGTGCAGGTGTTCAGCCAGTTCGTACCCGACACTTCCTAAGCCTTGAATTGCGACGGTCTTCCCGGAGAGGTCATCCGTTCCGAGTGCAACTTTGGCGGTCGCGAGCATGCCCCGAAATACACCGAGAGCCGTCATCGGACTCGGATTCCCACTGGAGCCGTACGTCTTTGAAATTCCGGTCACAAAGTCCGTCTCTTGATGAATGATGTCCATGTCATGAACGTCGGTCCCGACGTCCTCTGCTGTAATGTAGCGGCCGCCAAGTCCCTGTATATATCGTCCTAGCGAGCGGAACAGCGCTTCCGTTTTGTCTGTCTTTGCATTGCCGACAACGACCGTCTTGCCGCCGCCGAGATTAAGTCCCGCTGCGGCTGCCTTGAACGTCATGCCCCGAGCGAGCCGCAAGGCGTCTGTCAATGCCTCTTCTTCACTCGCATACGACCACATGCGGCAACCGCCGAGCGCTGGGCCGAGAGTTGTGTCGTGAATCGCGATGATGGCTTTGAGTCCGGATGCCTGGTCGTGACAAAACACAACTTGTTCGTAGTCATAAGTCTCTAGGTAGTGAAACAGTTCCATGATGTCTGCCTCCTCATTCGGCCCCGCTGCATACCCCGGGCAATCTCGACAAAGTCACAGCAAGGGTCTCACAGTATCCTGTGCGACATACGTAATGTAGCAAAATTCGTGCCACAACAAAAAACCCGCGATTTCTGCACACGGGTTGCCAAGGAAGCGAACAGATGGGCCGATGTGACCAGACCTTGTTGCATATTATTGCACACCGCGCAATAAATTGCGCGCAAGCGCTTTCGGATTGGGGCGGTTTCTCAATCCTCGCCAGTCATCTGCCCCAGTTTGTAGTACAAGGACCGAACAGAGATACCGAGTCTGCGCGCCGCCTCAGTTTTGTTGCCGCCACACACGGAGAGAGCTTGAATAATCGCATGATGCTCCGCCTCTCGCACGACTTCTTCGAGGGGGCGCAGCGATTGATCTAGATTCAATAACATCAGTTCGTGCCTGCCGCTCGTTTTCGGCAGGGCCGTTGTTTCCGGCTGGGTCTGCACAAACACAGGCAAATGGTACGCTTCCAGGACCTGATCGCGGTAGTTAATGTTGATCATCGCGCGCCCGATGACATTCTCAAGTTCACGGACGTTTCCTGGCCAGTCGTAAGCCGACAACGTCTCCACAGCGGCGTCACTCAGTCGTGTTACGTTCCGCCCGTACGCCTGGTTGTGTCGAAGCAAAATTTGCGTTGCAATACTTGGGATGTCCTCCTTGCGGTAGCGTAGGGGGGGGATTACGATGGGAATCACGTTCAGTCTGTAGTACAGGTCTTCACGAAACCGCCCAGCAGCCACAGCTTGTTCCAAGTTGACGTGAGTGGCAGTAATGAGACGCACATCAACCGGGATCGGATGCGTACCTCCAACTCGAACCACTTCCCGCTCTTGGATGGTTCGAAGCAGCTTGGCCTGTGTCGTCACGTTCATCTCGCCGACCTCGTCGAGAAACAGTGTCCCACCTGAAGCTTCCTCAAACAGACCTCTTCGTCCGCCGCGTTTGGCCCCCGTAAAAGCCCCCTCTTCATACCCAAACAGTTCGCTCTCCAGCAAGCTGTCAGACAGTGCAGCACAGCTCACACGCACAAACGGCCCGTTCCGGCGCGCGCTCTCGTTGTGAATGGCATGGGCAAACAGTTCTTTGCCAGTGCCAGACTCACCGCGCAGCAGTACGGTCGCTGGCGTCTGAGCCGCCCGTCTGGCTTGGTCAATGGCTACGACCATGGCCGGACTTCTCCCAACAATGTCTGAGAAGCTGTATTTGGCCTGAAGCGTTCTGAGCAACTGATTGGCGCGCGCAAGTTCCTCCGTCAAGTGTTTGATTTCGGAGATGTCGTGAAGCACGCCTACGCTCCCGCGCAGTTCGTCTCCGACTAAAATTGGCGCGACGTCGACAACCACCTCACGCCGATACGGACCCACTTTCATCTGTACGTTCTTCACCGGTTCCCGCGTTCTCAGCACCTTCATATGCATACTATCGCCTTCGGCGATGTCTACGTCCGCAGGTTTGCCGATGACTTGCTCTGGAGCCATCCCTGTCAACCGCGTATAAGCTGGGTTGATCAGGATTTGTACGCCCGTTTTGTCAACGACAGTGATCGCGTCTTGGGTGCTGTTGATAATCGCTTCAAGAAGCGTTTGCACTTCACGCAGGTTCGTGGCTTCTGTAGTGTCAGCGAGGAATAGCATGAAGAACTTCAGTGCATCTCCAGCGATCACGACGATGCCTGATGGTGCTGAGGTGCGTAAATGTTCGTATACGGAATCGTCGCCTGTCGCTTCTAGCACGACGTCGACTTCATGGTTGCGCATGGCGGCGATGGCAGCCGCCACGTCGGTGTGGACCGGAATGCCGCGCTGTAGAGCAAAGGTGACACCTTGAGCGGTGGACGATTTATCCACGACTCCGACCACGTGGATGTCGTGGTGGTCTACGGTTGCCTCCATGACCTGGCGGCCGCCTCGTCCTGCCCCTACCACCATCACTCTAAACACCTAGCGTCTCCCCTCTCCTGCCCATTGTAGCATCATTAGGGGCCGACTAGACCCTGGTTCTCCTGCCGACATCACTGATCTGCGGCTGATTCTTGACGGTGAAACACCCCGCTTTTGCCGCCTGACTTGTGCTCGAGTCGGACAGACTCAATCACCATACTGCGGTCTACCGCCTTGCACATGTCGTAGACCGTCAGTGCGGCCACACTGCATGCAGTCAGCGCCTCCATCTCAACTCCGGTTTTGTAGGTCGTGCCGACCGTAGCTTCGATGCCAAGAACTGTCTCAGACACAAACTCACATCGCACTTTCACGTTCGTCAACATGATGGGATGACACAGCGGGATCAAATCGGAAGTTCGCTTTGCCGCCATGATGCCCGACAACTCGGCCGTTGCAAGGACGTCACCCTTTGCGAAGGCTTTGTCCAGAATGCGCTGCCTTGTCTCTGGCAACATTCGCACGCGCGCGCAAGCGACTGCCAGCCGCTCTGTGTCTTGCTTTTCGGATACATCGACCATTCTTGGACGCCCGTCGTCGTCAAAGTGAGTCCATTTGTCCCCTGCATTTTTTCCTGTTGGCTCCGTAGGGATCTCTCCTTACTTCTGCTGATTTGGCACGTTTCTTCACCTATGTCCACTTTACCATTCATGATCGTCGTCGTTCATTTTTGTTCTTGGCCAAACTGTCCTAAGCGAAAAGTATGTAGCTCTGCTTGTCGCCCCTACCCAACAGAAGCTACTATGAGGACAGGGGGTGGCATGGTGAAACTGTCAATTAAACTGTTCGCGGGTCTAGCCGAACGCGCTGAGTCCTCGGCCATAACGATCGACGTTCAGAGCGATACGATCTCGGTGGACGCACTCAAGGCCGCCGTCGCAGAGCGCTTTCCCGACAACGTCGATAGCGTGCGGCGCGCGTTGGTTGCGATTAACCGGAGTTACGCAGAGGATGGACAACTGATTTCGGCCAGCGACGAAGTCGCCCTCATTCCACCAGTCAGCGGCGGCAGTCCATACCCATCCTGCCGGATCACGACGGAGCCACTCGAGCCCGCGCAAGCTCTGTTGGAACTCGCTGACCCAGCGTTTGGAGGTACGGTTCTGTTTTCCGGCACAGTGCGCGAATGGACACGCGGTCGCCAGTCGCTGTACCTGGAATACGAGGCATACCTCGACATGGCCCTTCTTCAAATGCAAAAAATTGAGGCGGAAGTTCAAGCCGAGTGGCCAGGTGTTCGCACACTTCAGTGGCACCGCGTTGGACAGCTGTTCCCGACCGACATCGCCGTACTTTGCGCTGCCGCATCCCCGCATCGAGACGCTGCGTTTGAAGCAGCAAGAACGTTAATTGAGCGTCTGAAGAGAGAAGTGCCGATTTGGAAGAAAGAGTTTTACGCGGACGGTGAGACCACCTGGCAGGAGACGCCTTGAGTCATTCTCCTGCCACCTGCCAGCGCAGGACTCCATCGCCCTCCAACTGACTGACGACGACCCCGATGGACTCCATCCAGTCGAGATAACCCACAACTTCCGACAGAATGAGCGGTGCCTGGTCGGTGCGCTCTGGGAAGTACGCAACTGCGAGCGCATACGCCGACGACTTGCCGAGCTGGCCAAGTAGCTCCCTGAGCTCATCGCGACGCCGTTCCTGTTCAGTGAGACGACTGGCAATCAAACTGTGGACGCCCTGAAATGGGTCCCCATGTCCAGGGTACACCGTGTCAATCGACAACGACTGGAGAAACTGCAAGTTTTCCCGATACTGGATGAGGCTACGTGTGCGCACAGCTTGACTCCCGTCCTTTGCCCCTGCCTGAGGCTCGATCACGGCGTTCGACGAGATACGTGGCAACACCTGGTCACCGCCGATAAATTCGCCTGTCTGCTCGTTCCACAACGCTACCGCTGCCTGTGCATGACCTGGGACATAGAGAACGGAAAAGCCCGGTAATGGTGCAAACGCTTCGCCGGGCAAGAGCGGCACATCGACAACCGACCGGTCGGTCAATTGAGCCAAAAAATTGAGCATCCGCTCGGCGTACAGAATATCCTCCCCTGACATACCCATCAGGCGAAAGAATTGTTTGTCGAAGGCTTCACGATAGCGCGCCCACTCGCCGTCCGGGTCCAACCAGTTGGCAACCCCGGGGTGGGCGTAAACTTTAACACCGTGATCGCGCAGCCACTGTGTCGAGCCCGTGTGGTCGACGTGACCGTGTGTCAATACCAGCGCGTCGAGGTCATTCGGGTGAACGCCTAGCCTCGTCAATTGATCTGCTAGAAGGTCGCGACATTCCGCCGTGTGAATTCCTGAGTCGACCAGCACCTGGGCACTCCCCGCGCGCACCAGATACGCGTTGACGGTGCCAATGGGCAGCCTTGTTGGCAACTCGAGTTTGTGAACCTCTGTCTTCTTCTGCACGGCCATGTGACCACCAACCTCTCTAGCCAAACTCGTACAGTGTTTGCTGCCAGCGCTTGCAGTCACTCTCCTGACCTATAATACCGTGCGACCCTCTCGTTCACAACGCGTCCGTTCTCTCACGACTCTTCTAAACTCTTGAGTTCGTTCATAGACTTGAGACTGTAAGCAAGCCAGGGAACACACTTGCCCCGGACGGGAGGCCCACTGCAATGCGAAGGAAACAGGACGTTACTCGATGGATCGCGATGGGATTGGCCGCGTTCGGGATTATGGCAGCTTGCTTGTCCAGTCTGTTTCTGCTCTACGGCGGCGGCAACTGGCAGCGTGCCGCCCAATCTCAAGCCTCGTCGTTGTCTGCGACAGTCGTCAGCGAACTAGTTGGGACAAGCCACTATCAGTCCGACCAAACAAAGGGGGGAATCTCGCTGCCAGTTGCGCTGGCTAGGGTATTTCGTCTGCCCATCTCAGACCCCCTGGCCATGTTAACTTCAGAACTGCCCGCTCCAGCCGGCCCGAATCTGCCAGCGGTCTCCGCGCAAGGCAGTCTTATGACATCGCTTGCCAAATGGCAGGCCAAATCACATCACGTAGAACTAGGCTGGTTGCCAAATGAGTCCACCCAGTCGTCCATTCAGACAATCAACGACAATCCAGGGATCAATGTAGTGAGCCCGGAGTGGTTGCAGCTGTGGTCGCCCACCGGGATCGTCAAAAACTACTCGAACCCTGCCGTGATCAAGTACGCCCATCAGCACCACATCGCAGTTTGGGCGATGTTTGACAACCAGTACAGCGCGACTTTGACTCACGCTTTGCTCACCAACCAAGCGGCCCGTGCCCGAGCTGTGCAAGCGGTCGCGGCGGCCGTGCGAACAGACCATTTGGATGGTGTGAACATCGACTTTGAGAACCTCTACTCGTCTGATCAGGCGGCCTTTACTCAATTTGTTCAAGCACTTCATCGAGCGTTGGCGAAAGAGCACGCGGTTCTGTCCGTTGACATCACACCAGACATCGTACCGCTGCAGGATAATGCGGCCTACTTTCACGCTGGTCTAGCAGCTGCCGCCAATTATGTGGTCTTGATGGCGTACGACGAACACTGGAGTGGTGACTCCGTCCCTGGGCCCGTCGCCGATGTGCCTTGGGTGACGCGAGCTGTCAATGACCTGCTTGACACTGGCGTTCCGGCAGACCAATTGATTCTTGGTATTCCATCCTACACTCAGTTTTGGCACGTTTACCCGGATGGGAGCGTAAGCAGCCAAGCGCTTGCTGACTCCGCTGTTCCCGGAATTCTCGCATCGCACCACTCCACAGGCAGGTGGGACGCGCAGCTTGGCGTGTATTACGCTCGTTATCCCCTTTCAACAGGGTACGAGGAGGTTTGGTATCCCGGTCCTCGCACCTGGGCAGATAAACTCAATCTCGTCTCCAGCAATGGACTCGCCGGTGTTGCGGTTTGGTCTCTGTCCCTGTCTAATGCGCACACTTGGTCGACAGTGGTAAACGCCTTGAGGCAGTCAATTTCATGAGTGGATTAGTACCGAGTGATAAGGAGGTGGCTGCGTGGACCGCGTGTTGTTGTCAATGGCAGTGCTAACCCTGTGCGGATACGTGGTCCTCGGACTCTTGCATCCTGCAAGAGCTGGCGCAGGTCTCGAGTTGAGTACGGAAATGTTTGGGCAAGCACTGCCGTGGATGATCGTCTCGATGTTTGCCGCCGGCTTCATCGCGCAAGTATTTCAACCCGCGGCAGTGGCACGGTTATTAGGGAAGGAGTCAGGACTGCCAGGGATCTTACTCGGCGCGTCTCTCGGCCTCGCTGGTACTGGTTCACGCTGGGCTGCGTATCCGCTAGTCGCAGGTTTGTTTGCTGAGGGTGCTGGGCCTGGACCCATGTTTGCATTCCTCACAAGTTGGCAACTGCTGTCACTGTCTAGGCTGCCAGCTGAAGTTCCGTTCCTAGGGTTGCGTTTTACAGTCGTTCGTGCAGGTGTTTCGTTTGTCTTAGCTGTCATCGGCGGGATGTTGGTAAACCTGTGGTACGGCTGACGGCTCACAAGAAATCCACCTGGATGGACCGTCCGTTCTGTCCTTGGGACCCGCGCAATTTGGGCAGTCGCAGTTCCAACTGACCGTCTTTGTAAACCGCTCGCGACTTAGCGCGGTCCACTGCGGCGGGCAGGTCGATCACGCGTTCAAACGCCCCTGTGCGGCGCTCGGACAGCGATGTGGCCAGACCTGACCTGTTGCCCGGGTGGCTTTTGATTTCTCCACGCAGCACGACCCGGTCGCTCTCGACGGACACGTGGACACCGGCTGGACGTTCAATCCCTGGAACGTCGCAGATGACAAACACCTCGCGCTCTGTCTCATAAATGTCTACAGGTGGATAAGACCCGGCAGAGCCAGCGTTCCCCGTCCCAGTCCCCCAGAAGTTCGTCATACCGTCGAGGCCTGGTACACTGTTCAACCAGTCCGGAATAACGGCTCCTCCCTGCGGGAAACCGCCTGACCACCCGTTCATAGGCTGTGCAGGCCCCGAGCCTGATGTTCCACCTTGAAATTGGTTCGCGGACGGCCGACCCTGCGATGGTCCAAACCCGTTCATCCACTGCCGAGAAAAGTCCCCGCCAAACATCTTGCTCATGTGCTCGCCCATCTGTCGTAGATTGCTCATCGTGTCGAAAAAACCTCGGTTGTTTTTATTCATCATCGACACCTCTTTGCTCTTCGCACCCATTCTATGCAAAGGGCTCAGCCGAGGACACGGTGACGTGATCGAACAAAAGGTTGTTCATACGCTTCAGGGAGACCTGCAGCGCTAGAAAATCTTTACAGCAAGAAACGCGGTGGTACAATGAACGGCATGGAACAGCACAATTTTCTTTCCACTGAGGTTCTCGAGGCCGTTGTCGGTTCCAAACAGCACAAACTCCATGAACGTTCCAGTCTGACAATCACGCACAAGCTGTTGCGTATTTACCAGCGTATGTTTGAACAAATTGGACCCCGCTACTGGTGGCCTGCTGACACTAGATCG
>JAKAXI010000017.1 GCA_021816665.1 Bacillota bacterium
ACCTAGTGAGTCGTTGCTTGTAACAAGTGACTCAACTGCTTGGCGAACGGGCGGGACAGCCGCGTGTACAACGAGACACTGTTTTGTTCGATAACGCCAGCCGGGGAGATTAAATAGAGCAGAGTGGCAACAATCTTATAGGGATGACCGCCACTTTCCGGTGCGCCAGACCTCACCCATGCACCGCGGAACTCGTCCTCTTGGCACTCAACGAGTCCGAGAATGTTGCGCAGAGCAATGCGGTAAGTCCGGTGGCTCCGCTGAAGAATAAACTCCTCCGTAGTTAGTTGGTAGCGAACTCCGGAGCGAATTTCACTTCGTTTGAGTTCCCCTCGCAGGGTTTGGACTTTCGGAAACCGATTCAGGATCATCATCCTTTCACGATAATTATAATCTGACCCGAAAATAGGGTAAAGTGTGTGCAAAGCGACACTGCGCTTCATCTGGAACAGGAGATGGCAACTGTTGAATCGTTGGATTTGGCCGATTAGCGCTGTGCTCGTAGCTGTCAGTGTGGTAGTTCACCAAATGCACGCAAGTTTGTTGTCGGTCTTTGTCACAAGTTGTCTGGCGATCATCCCGTTGGCCGCGCTTATGGGACAGTCGACAGAAACCATTGCGGCACGGGTGGGGCCACGGGTTGGCGGTCTGTTGTCTGCGACCTTTGGCAATGCGGTCGAGTTGATTATTGGCATCTTTGCGTTACGTGGTGGCTACTTGACACTGGTGAAGGCGTCAATCACGGGTTCCATCATCGGAAACCTGCTGTTTGTGCTCGGGGTCAGTTTTCTCATTGGCGGCATTCGTCACCCACTGCAGAGGTTTAACACAAGGGCGGCTCGAAGCAACGCCGCGATGCTGGTGATGGGGATCGCAGTCGCATTTGTCATCCCTGCCAGCTTTTCCCTGTATGGAAGTCACACTGTAACTCTTTCGGCGGCGACAGCTGTGGTGTTGTTCTGCATCTACGCTGCTGGGCTGTTGTTCAGCTTGTTCACACACTCGCGTTACTTTGAGTACATTCACGAAGAGGAAACCTCCGCAGCCAACTCGACCTCGAGATTTTGGCTGGCTGCGCTTGTGCTCTGCCTTGCTACCGTACTCGTGAGTATGGAGAGCGATTGGCTGGTTGCAGGCGTGAAGCAGGTGGGTCATAGTTTAGGTTGGGGTCAGATGTTCATCGGCGTTGTGGTCGTAGCGATTGTGGGCAACGCTGCAGAGCATGTGTCAGCGGTCTGGATGGCTTGGAAGGACCGGATGGACCTTTCGCTCGAGATTGCGGTCGGTAGTACGCTGCAAGTCGCAATGTTCGTCGCGCCGCTGTTGTTCTTCGTCAGTTGGGGGATTGGACATACGATGCCACTCGTTTTTACGTGGCCCGAACTCGTGAGTATGGGTGCCTCGGTGTTGTTGGTTGTTGTCTTGATGAACGATGGAGAATCAAACTGGCTTGAGGGCGCGATGGCCGTTGGGGCATATCTGATTATGGCGGTGGGCTTTTACACGTTGTAAGTCAACAGTGAGTCAGCGCACTTGGGGGGACCGGCATGCGATTTTTTCGGGAAATTGCGAAACACTTTGGCATCGGGCTCGTAACGATTCTGCCATTCGCATTGGTCATTTGGGTGTTGGTCACCATCTTCCGTCTGGTGGACGGTATGTTCGGTCCATGGGTCAACAACATCTTCGGTGTCGAGGTGCCTGGCGTCGGTTTTGTCTTGGTCCTGATTGGGACCACGTTGGTTGGGGCCCTGACAAAGGTGTATATAAGTCACGAGTTCCTGCAGCTGATGGACGCCCTTTTTCGGCGCATTCCATTCGTAAAATCTCTGTACACGGCTTTTACCGAGCTAGTGCAGAGCTTGCTCGGAGGGAAGCGCAGAGGCTTCCGGCGCGTCGTGTTGGTGGAATGGCCAGATGAACGCGCAAAAGTGGTGGGTCTTGTTACCAATGAAGAAATCCCGTCATCCATGGACCCGACCGGCACGCTCGTGGCCGTCTACTTGCCGAACACGTTTCAATTCGCAGGTATTACTGTCCTCGTGGATGCGTCTCGCATCACGCCGTGCGACCTGTCGGTGGAAGAAGCATTTAAGTTCTCGCTCTCGGGCGGTCTCACAAACGTCCATACTGATCGTCCCGTGCGCAAGCCGCGGATAGCGCGCGGAAGAGAAAAGCCGGTCGCTGAAGACGATCAGTATGAGAAGGACGCTGAATCAGCCGCCGAACGGGAGAATAAACCGGCCCGTCTTAATGGAAATCCGCCTAAAGGATCTTCCGAGACGGATATGAAGTCATCATCAGGCTGAGCCGGGCTTGAACTACATGCGCTCACGCGGTTGATACCCTTTCTTGCGCAAGGTTTGAATGACTTCTTCAATATGCCGTTTGTCACGAGTTTCCAGGTCAATTTCGATTTTCGTCTGGCCAAATGCAATGCCGGGACCCACGCGCTGGTGGGAAATTGTGACGACATTTGCACCAAGTTCAGCAATGACGTCGAGTAAACCGCGCAATGCACCGGGCCGATCGGCTACCAAAACCGCGATCTGCAGGTAACGCCCGGCCTCTGTAAGTCCGTGTTCGATCACTTTTGACAGCACAGTCACATCGATGTTGCCTCCGCTCAACACAATCACTGTATCGCCGAGGCCAGCCGGAATTTTCCGGTACACAGCGGCGGCGACGGCTGCCGCTGCAGCTCCTTCTGCAACGAGCTTACTGCGTTCTAATAGCAGGACCATTGACCGCGTAATTTCCTCTTCCTCCACAGTCACAACATCGTCCACGAGGCGTTGGGCCATCGCAAAAGTCATGTCGCCGGGGCGTTTAACCGCGATGCCGTCAGCCACCGTCGCCGCCAGTGGAACAGTCGTTACGGCCCCTGCGTCGAGTGACCCACGGAAGCAAGCCGCCGCTGCCGCTTCGACGCCAATGATGCGGATGTCCGGACGGACGGTTTTGGCAGCCAGCGCCACGCCTGCAGCTAATCCGCCGCCACCCATGGGCACGACAATGGCTTTCACAGTGGACAACTGTTGGACGATCTCGAGCCCGATTGTACCTTGACCAGCGATGATGGCGGGATCGTCAAACGCGTGTACGTACGTCAAGCCGCGGTTTACCTGGAGTTCCCGGGCGTGCGCGTAGGCTTCGTCATAGGAAGAACCAGCCAACACAACGTCGGCCCCGTACGCTTCCGTAGCAGAGACTTTTGCCAAGCTCGCGTTTTGCGGCATCACGATTGTACAAGGAATGCCCTGCAAGGAGGCGGCATAAGCCACTCCTTGAGCGTGATTGCCAGCTGATGCAGCGATCACACCTCGGCTCCGCTCGACATCAGACAGGGTGTGGAGTTTGTTAAAGGCACCTCGGAGTTTGAAGGACCCTGTCTTCTGCAGGTTCTCAAGTTTGAGGAAGATGCGGCAACCCGCCAGTTGTGACAAAGTCCCTGAGTAGTCAAGGGGAGTCACTTGAGCCACTGCTTGCAGCCGGTCTCTGGCTGTCTCGATCTCGGTGTATGTAGGGAAGTGCATGTCCTCCATGGGTACGCTCCTCGCTTCAACTGCCGCGGAATAAGCGGTCGGGCAGTCAATTGTAGGTCGATTTCAGGCTGTGTTACAATTCTAGCAAACTAACTTCACGGTTTGCAGTGGGAGGTCCGCTGATGGTGAGTATTGCACAGAAGGTCCGCACGGGCGTGGGCGACATCCAACCCTACGTGCCTGGAATCACTGACGACGAACTGAAGCATCGCTTTGGCCTACATGAAGTGATCAAGTTGAACGCCAACGAAAACGCCCTCGGCAGTTCACCTCGTGCCTTGGCGGCGATTCGCGCGGAATTAGAAACGTTGCACTTGTACCCGGATGGAGGCAGCACACTTCTGCGGGAAGCGATTGCCAAGTTCTACGCCATTGATGCAGGTCAGGTCCTTGCAGGAAACGGGTCTGACAACATCATTAAAATGCTCTCAGAGACGTTCCTTCAACCAGGTGACAATATCGTCGTTCCATTCCCATCGTTTTCACAGTATAACTTTGGGGCGCACGTGATGGGAGCCCACGTGATTAACGCCCCGCTTCGAAGTGACTTTTCGTACGACGTGGAAGCTTTGGCGAGGGCAGTCAACGACCAGACAAAACTCGTCTACCTGTGTTCGCCAAACAACCCCACAGGGACAATTCTCAAGCACAGTGAGGCCGAGTGGCTATTACAGCACCTGCCTGAACATGTCATGGTGCTGATCGACCTGGCCTACAACGACTACTCCACAAATCCGGATCGTGTGGTGGAAACGCCAGAATTGTTGGCAGACCCGCGCGTAGTTACTTTGCACACGTTCTCCAAATTATACGGTCTCGCAGGGTTGCGCGTCGGTTATGCTCTCGCGAGTGAAGAAGTGTGGAACTACGTCCACCGCGTACGAGAACCGTTCAACGTCAATCGGTTGGCACAACGAGCAGCGGCTGCGGCACTCGATGACGAGGAACATCGGCGCAACTCGCAAAAGCACGCAGCTGCGAGTCAAGCGTATTGGTCTGAACAGATGACTCGAGTTGGATTGACGGCGGTTCCTACGGAGGCGAACTTCATATTGGTGCGGACGGGGGACGGGCGCAAAACCGTGCAAGACCTGATGCAGCGCGGCGTGATGGTGCGAGCGGGTTTTGCGGGTCTCGATGAGTACGTCCGGATCACCTTTGGCACCCAAGCTGAGAATGAAGCTTGTGTCCGTGCACTCGCTGACCTCCAAGCCGGAAACTAATGACGAGCGTAGACGGAAAAGATGAGAGCGCTGGCTGTCGGCCTGCGCTTTCAGTCGTTATTTCCCTGAGGGCAAGTGGAGAACGATTCTCATGGAGGGGTGCGTGTGGATTGGCTTGAGAAGGTGAAAGGTCTAGCTGGCCACGGGCATAAGTCGGACCCGCGGACTGTAGCAGATGAAGTGTTGTGCGAACTGCAAAGCAAAATTGAACAAGCGCAACAGGCGGTTGTTACTCACAGCGCCAGTGCGGCCGAACTTCGGTCGCGGGCGACAGAAGCTGCTGAACTCGCATCTCGGCGCAAGTTGCAGGCGACTGCGGCGCTCAAGGCGGGTGACGAAGAACTCGCTCGCCGTGCGCTTGCAGACGGTGAAAACCTGACTGTCCAAGCGGAAGCGGCCAATCGACTTGCGGCAGCTGAGGAAGACCAAGGGCGAGCGCTGCGGGATCACATCAGCGCACTGCAGCTCGAACACCTTCAACTTCAAGCGCGACGCGATGAAGCCGTCGCTCGCGGAGACGTTGCTCTGCTCGACAAATCTCTCGCCGATGTAGTCAGTGGGATTGATGCGAGGTCGCGCAGCTTCGATGAACTTGAAGCCAAGAGTGCCAGACTCGAACTTGAGGCAGCTGCACACCGAGAAGTCGCCACAGAAGCGGCCCGCGCGCAAGACGGCGCAACGGGCCCTTCTGACCTGGACGAACAGCTGCGTGCTCTCAAGGAGCAGTTGCAGGCTGCAGACGATGCTGACAGTCAGCCAAATCGACCTGACTCCCCCTGACTGTTGCTCTAATTCTGGCCTTCCTGTGTGCCAGGGGGGGCTTCAAACGGGGGTTCATGAGCCGCAAGTTTCCGGTCGGAGTCGACAGGGTTTGCGTCGCGGTGAGCGGAGACCACCGCTTGACCTCTTTGCCACGGGCTTGACTGGCCGGACGGTCCATCTGTAGCTGCACCATAGGGTCCGTCGGCAAACTCTTCGAGTTGCAAGTCGTCTTGCCACGCTTGTACGTATGAAAGTTCTGGCGATGAACCGTCTTCGTTTCCAATTGGGCCGGGATTATAGGATCCCGAGTTTTTGCTGTGGATGGGAAACGGACTCATCGGCTGAGTGGTTTGCGTTGGCTTATCCTGATCGATCGGCTCTGACATTTGCAATCACCTCGCAGTTATCGTTTCATAAAAGGGAGACTGGTATCCGTGCCGGAGAAAAAGAGTCCGGCGATAAGGTGAGGGCTGAAACGTGACAGATGGAAGTAGACAGCAATCAACTGTTCACTCGCCTGTTGAAGTGAACACAACGGAATCATCACAGAGTGTGCGAGTGCGGTTCGCACCGAGCCCGACGGGTGCTCTGCACATCGGCGGAGCCCGTACAGCGTACTTTAACTGGTTGTTTGCCCGGCAGCGACAAGGTCTATTTGTGTTGCGGATTGATGACACCGACAAGGCCAGGTCAACCGAAGAGTCGTATCAGCAAATTCTCTCAAGCCTGAAATGGCTCGGGCTTGACTGGGATGAGGGGCCGGATGTCGGAGGCGAATTTGGACCGTACCGTCAATCCCTGCGGCAATCGTTTTACGAAGCGGAACTGGCTCGCCTCGTCTCTGCTGGCAAGGTCTACCCATGCTTTTGCACGCAAGAAGAACTGGCGGGTGAACGCGATGCAGCGCAGAAACAGGGACTGACACCCCGCTACTCAGGGCGCTGCCGTCATTTGTCAGAAGCGGAGCGAGCCCGCCGTTTGGAACAGGGGGACTCGCACACATACCGTCTACACGCCCCGGAGAGTGGGGATGTGGTTGTGCACGATTTGATTCGGGGCGACGTGACGTTTTCCGCAGATGAAGTGGATGACTTCATCATCTGGAAAGCCGATGGTACACCGACCTATCACTTTGCGAGTTGTATAGATGACGCGCTCATGCACATTACGCATATCATTCGGGCTGAAGAACACTTGTCGAATACGCCCCGTCATATTGTCCTGTTTCAAACACTCGGGTACCCCGTGCCTGCATTTGCGCACGTGCCGATGATTCTCGCGCCGGACCGCAGTAAACTCAGCAAACGCCACGGCGCGACGAGTGTAGAAGAGTACCGGGACGCAGGGATTGTACCGGAAGCCCTTGTCAATTACTTGCTGTTACTCGGGTTTTCACCGGGTGAAGACAGAGAGGTCCTGTCGCGAGACGAAGCCGTAGCACTATTTGACCTCACGCGGGTTTCAAAGAATGCAGCCGTATACGATGTCAAGAAACTGGAATGGCTAAACGGCAACTATTTGCGCGCGCTGTCATCGGACGCCTTGTTGACGTTACTCTGGGAGCCCCTAATCAACCGCGGGTTCGTCTCTGTAGACGAGCCAGCCGAGCGGCTTAGCTGGGTTCGCGAATTGATTGGGTCGATGCAGAGCCGTGCGAAAAGTGTCAACGAACTTGTAGATGGGCTGGAGTTCTACTTTCGCACTCCGGTGTCGTTCGACGTGAAGGGTGTACGCAAGCACTTTGCCGATGCGGCAGTCCCGACGCGATTGCGGCAGGCGGCAGACGAACTCGCACAAGTGCAACCGTTTGTGGCCCCGATAATTGAAGTCAAGTACCACGACCTGACGGCGAGTTGGGGAGTTAAGCCTGCTGCCCTGATCCATCCGACGCGCCTGGCGCTGACGGGAAAGACTGCGGGTCCAGGGTTGTTCGAGTTGATGGCTTTGCTCGGGAAATCAACTTGTCAAGACCGTCTGCGTCAGGTCGCCGATGCGATTTCGCACGGGGAGCTGGAGGTTTTAGACAACTGATTTTAAGTAGTTGACAAGCGGATCGGCCGCCTGTATAATCCTATTTTGTCGGCGGCCGATGCCGAATGGTGTAATGGTAGCACGACTGACTCTGAATCAGTTAGTCTAGGTTCGAATCCTAGTTCGGCAGCCAGTGGCCCTATCGTCTAATGGTTAGGACGCCGCCCTCTCACGGCGGTAATCGGGGTTCGAATCCCCGTAGGGTCACCAGATGGGTCATTAGCTCAATTGGTAGAGCATCCGACTCTTAATCGGCAGGTTGAAGGTTCGAGTCCTTCATGACCCACCACAATTTGAGACTGGTTCGCTACCGACCCGTCTCAGTACGAGAGAAAACGGCGGAAATTCCGCCGTTTTTTGCGTCTCTGGTTTTCACGCGGGACATTCTCTCTTATCATTAAGACTGCGCCACCCTGCGATTAGTCGGGAGCGCGTGGTAGACAGCGATGAACGGAGGACCTGTCGTGTCCAAAGCATCTGAACGCAGTGCTGCGCGCTGGCGCACGCTGGAAGCTGCGCTTGTCTCGCATGGTCCCGCCCTATATAAGGCCGTGCAAAGAGGTGTGGACTCACAGCGGGTTTCCGAATTGTGGATCTCTGCGTTTGTGCGCGGTTTTGAGTCTGACCGGGAGTTGCACAAAGCGTCAAACCAGTACCTGTGGTTGGCCGAACAAGTACGCGATGTTGCCGTGGAACTGGGAGTTTCTCTTGACAGCGGAGCGTTGTTATCAGAGCAGTTTACGCATCAAGCGTCTGCGATAGACGATACCACGCGTTCCGCCAATCCAGCGTCACAGCGGAGTTCGTCCAGTTCTCTTCGACTCACCGAGGCAGCGCTACAGATACCCGAGGAGACTTGGAACGGACTGCGCAAGCGTCTGCTCGCGCGTGACGCTGCCTGGGCCGCTGAATCAAGACGGCGCGGTGCATCGTGGAGTCAATATGCTGTGATTGCGGCTACCGTTGTCGGCTTGACTGGTGTTGTTTACGGAATTGTTGACTTACCGACGTCCGGTGCTGCTGTCAGCGCCACCGGAGAGCATACAAAGTTAGCGGCTCGGTTGCCGCAGCCACTGACGAATCTACCCACAGTCACGGATGCGCAATTTCGTTTGGGAGCGAGCATTCCGTCGCTCAGTCACGCCTACGTGACGTCTGACACGCTGTATTTGCCACAGCTGACTGAGCGCGCGGGAGCCTATCTTCTGACTGTCCACGAGGCGCCATTTTCGGCCGCAGGTGGAACCTGGTCCCAGGTAGCGCACACCGAGGGCAAACTGGTTGTCAAGCCACCGGCTGTGACAGGGAAGCAACCAGGTGTGCCACAACTTTCGAACTGGCGATTTATTGTCTCTGGCCGTTATGCGGTAGCTGTTGTGTCATGGACGGTTGGACAAAGTCAACTCACGAACATTGTTCAGGTATACCAGTTGGACTTGATCACTGGTCGTTCCAAACTCCTTAAAACGCTGTCTCCGACGTCGAACGGCAGCGATGCGTACGTCACTGCCGTGGGCAACGGGAAGGTCGTGGTCCAACCGGGAATTCTGGAAGGTCTGGGGAACTCCGCCGCGATGGTCGGGTTGCCGATTCAGGAGTACACTTTAAACTCGACGTCTCCTGACCACTCACTTGCTCAACCCGTTCAAATTCCGGGAACGTTTGGGCTGATGCAGGACCCAGCTGTGACCGCAAACGGGATCGTATTTCAAGGCATCTACGGAGAGGCGCAAGACCCAGCAGCGGTCAGCGCCACGTGGTATCAGTTGTCTTGGGACGGCAGCTTGGCCACCCTTCAGGGACCTCCCTTGGACAATCAACAGCACTGGGCTGTGTCGGGCAAAACCGGACAATTGTGGTGGGTGGAGACCACTCCTGCAGCATCGGGGTCTCACCGTGGAAGCCAAGTGTTGATGGGACGCCTGACACCACTTGGAGCGGCCCCTGAAGCGCCTGCTGACACGTTGAGTGGACCTGTTTTGGCGTTCGGAGTCTCAGGGAGTCACCTCGTCTGGGTGCAAAAGGATGCGAATGTTACTCAAATGGTCGTAGCGGAAGTGACACAATGAACGAACAACTGCGCGAGAAGCTGTCACTCCTGCCTGGTAAACCGGGCGTTTATTTGATGAAGGACCGGGCAGGCAGCGTGATCTACGTCGGCAAGGCGAAAGTTTTAAAGAATCGCGTTCGGTCCTACTTCACGGGTTCGCATGACCGAAAGACGCAAGCTCTCGTTTCGAACATCGTGGACTTTGAGTATGTGGTAACGGACACCGTCGTTGAGGCGCTAGTCCTTGAATGCAACCTGATTAAGCAGTACACACCGCCTTACAACATCATGTTGCGAGATGACAAGGCGTACCCGTACATTAAGGTCACGAATGAACAACATCCGCGGCTCGAGATTGTCCGGCGCGTTCAAAAAGACAAGGCAAAGTACTTTGGACCGTATCCAAATGCAACGTCTGCAAGTGAGACCAAGAAGCTGTTGGAACGGCTGTACCCACTGCGCAAGTGTCGGGCGCTGAAGAAGAAGGTTTGCCTGTACTACCACATCGGACAGTGCCTGGCTCCGTGCGAATTCGTTGTGGCCCAAGAGACGTACCAGGACATCGTCAAAGAGATCACGCACTTCCTGAACGGCGGCCACAAAGAAGTCGTAGCCGACTTGCGCCAGAAGATGGAACGTCAGGCCGAGCAGTTGAACTTCGAACGGGCGAAAGAACTACGCGACTTGATTCAGCACATTGAGCGAGTGATGGAAGACCAGAAGATCACGGTCATCGACCAAGTCAACCGCGACGTGTTTGGCTATTACGCGGACAAGGGTTGGCTCTGTGTGCAGGTGTTCTACGTCCGCAGCGGCAAGGTGATTGAGCGGTCGGTCAACGTCATGCAGCACTTCGGCGACCCGGCAGAGGACTTTATGTCCTACGTAGAGCAGTTCTACTATCAGCAGGCTGACATTCCGAAAGAGATCCTCCTTCCGCAAGGGGTCGACAGCGGTCCGCTGTCCGAGTGGCTGCCAGCGAAGTGTCTGCAGCCGCAACGCGGACAAAAGCGTCAACTTGTGGAATTAGCTATCGAGAATGCTCGTCTGTCACTGGAGGAGCGTCTGCGGCTGCTTGAGAGAAAGATGGACCGCACTCTCGGAGCGATTATGGAACTCGGGCAGACCTTGGGTATTCCTACGCCGCGGCGGATTGAAGCGTTTGACAACTCGAACTTGCAGGGCAGTGACCCGGTCGCCGCGATGGTCGTTTTCGTCGACGGCAAACCGGCTCGACAGGCGTACCGCAAATATAAAATCAAAACTGTCCAGGGGCCCGATGACTACGCCTCCATGCGCGAAGTCATCCGTCGCCGGTATCTGCGCCTGCTGCGCGAGAAACAATCATTGCCTGATCTAATCGTGATTGATGGCGGGAAAGGGCAATTGGCGGCTGCGATGGATGTGCTGGAGAACGAATTGGACATCGACGTCCCAGTGTGTGGCCTGGCCAAAGACGATAGTCACCGCACCAGTCAACTGTTCTTTCGGGATGAACCGGAGCCTGTGGGGTTGGACCGTCACTCGCAGGCGTTCTACCTGCTCGAGCGCATCCAGGATGAAGTACACAGATTTGCGATTACGTTTCACCGCCAAACCCGAAAGCGAACGGGCCTCACTTCTGTTCTCGACGACATCCCGGGAATAGGGCCAACTCGGCGCAAAAAACTTTTGTCGCACTTTGGGTCACTCGCAGCAATCGCCCGGGCGGACGAGGAGCAGTTCCGGGTCCTCGGTATCGGCTCCGCACTCGCACAGCAAATCCAAGCTCACGTTCGCGCCGTGCGCGGTGAAGTCGAAACGAACCAAAGTCCACTTTCCTCCGTCCATACTGGGGATGAAGACCAGTAATTACGGGGAACAATAGGCGCACGGAAGAGGCCGTAGTGACGGGCTTTTCTTGACTCTAGTATGATCTAACTAGTACAATTTAATTTGGTTTTGGCGGCCTCCACCTGAGAGGCGCCTGACGCAGGGTGGCAGTCGAGTGTTTCGGCTGCCGTTACATATGTAGAGACACCGGGTTGGGTGTTTCGGTGCGATGCTATGGAGGGAGGCAGACACGTGGCACAAGCGCAAGATCACTCGGAGTATTTGCTTCGCCGCCTGCATACGCTGGCGGGTGTCATTCCAGTGGGGTTGTTCTTGCTCGAACACCTGTTTACAAACGCTACAGCGACGACGGGCGCGGCTTCGTACAATCAGGCAGTGTCGACCATTCAACACATCCCGTTCCTGCACGTAGTGGAGTTCGTCTTCATCTTTTTGCCTCTTTGTTATCACGGTGTATACGGCTTGTATGTAGCGTTTACGTCAGGCTACAACGCCGGACAGTATTCATGGGGTAGAAACCTGCTGTTTTCCCTGCAGCGGATCACGGGCGTACTAACCTTTGTATTCATCATCTTTCACCTCGCGACGACTCGCTTTTCTGGTCATGCACCGACGTTTGCGTACGTACATCAACTGTTTCAAAATCCGGCCTACTTCTGGTTTATGGTCATTGGCGTACTCGCGGCCACCTTCCACTTTTCGAACGGGCTGTGGTCATTCTTCATCCACTGGGGGATCACGGTCGGAGCCCGTGCACAGCAGATTATGGCGTATGTCACAATGGTCATCTTCGTTGTCCTCGGTGGAGTCGGCATTGCAGCAATTTGGGCCTTTACTTTCCATACTGCCTAAGCGAGGAGTGAACGCATCGTGGCAAATCAACGCATCATTGTGGTCGGCGGTGGTCTTGCTGGGTTGATGACAACCATCAAGATTGCGGAAGCGGGCGTAGCGGTCGACCTGTTCTCCCTTGTACCAGTGAAACGGTCTCACTCCGTGTGTGCGCAGGGTGGCATCAACGGGGCAGTCAACACCAAAGGTGAAGGAGACTCCCCGTGGGAGCACTTTGACGATACAATCTACGGTGGCGACTTTCTCGCCAACCAAACACAGGTTCTCGGCATGTGTGAAGCCGCTCCAGCAGTCATCCACTTGCTTGACCGCATGGGTGTTATGTTCAACCGCACCCCAGAAGGTCTGCTCGACTTCCGTCGGTTTGGCGGTACAAAACACCACCGGACGGCCTTTGCCGGGGCATCTACAGGTCAACAATTGTTATACGCCCTTGACGAACAAGTTCGCCGCCATGAAGCAGCCGGGCTAGTACAGAAATATGAGGGCTGGGACTTCTTAAGGGCTGTCATTGATGACGAAGGTGTGTGCCGCGGCATCGTGGCCCAAGACCTGCGTTCGATGGAAATCCACGCATTCCGGGGCGACGCCGTGGTGATGTGCACAGGCGGGATCGGCCTCATCTTCGGTAAGAGTACGAACTCGATGATTAACACCGGGTCTGCCGCCTCGGAACTGTATCAACAGGGTGTGTACTACGCAAACCCAGAGATGATTCAGGTGCACCCGACGGCCATACCAGGCGACGACAAGCTGCGTTTGGTCTCTGAATCCGTGCGCGGCGAAGGCGGGCGAGTCTGGACCTATAAAGACGGAAAGCCATGGTACTTCCTCGAGGAGATGTACCCCGAGTACGGAAACCTCGTCCCGCGCGACATCGCGACCCGCGCGATTTTCGATGTGTGCGTCAATCAACGGCTTGGCATTGATGGACAGAATCAGGTCTATCTCGATGTCACGCACATTCCGGCGGATCAACTTGAAGTCAAACTCGGCAGCGTGATCGACATCTATGAGAAGTTTGTCGGTGACGACCCGCGCAAGGTCCCGATGAAGCTGTTCCCAGGCATGCACTACAGTATGGGCGGCCTGTGGGTTGACTTACAGCAAATGACGAACATTCCTGGCCTGTTTGCTGCAGGTGAGGCAGAGTACCAGTACCACGGTGCCAACCGCCTGGGTGCGAACTCTCTGCTGTCCTGTATTTACGGCGGCATGATCGCAGGTCCGAACGCAGTTCGCTGGGCGTCCGGGCAGAAGCGTTCGAGTGATGCGTTGCCGGACAGCCTGTTTGACGGTGTCCGTCAAGAGGAGGAGCAGAAGTTCGA